>NZ_JBICMM010000057.1:0-118620 GCF_043106425.1 Pseudomonas sp. FYR_2 | reverse complement strand
GCAACACATCCATCCCAGGATTACCATACCCCGCTTCTAGTGCAGCCCTTTGCTGCCTCCCTGCCTGCCAAAACCCCATGCCCTTCGAACTTACCGTAGAACCCCTAACCCTGCTGATCCTGGCCCTGGTCGCCTTCGTCGCTGGCTTCATCGATGCCATCGCCGGTGGCGGCGGCCTGCTGACCACCCCGGCCCTGCTCACCGCTGGCATGCCGCCACACCTGGTACTGGGCACCAACAAGCTCAGCTCCACCTTCGGCTCGGCCACTGCCGGCTTCACCTACTACAAACGCAAGCTGTTCCACCCGGCACAATGGCGCCCGGCGCTGTTCGCCACCCTGGTCGGGGCATCGATTGGCGCAGTGGTTGCCCACTACATGCCGGCCGAATGGCTTAACAAGATGCTGCCGGTCATCGTCTTCGCCTGCGGCATCTACTTGTTGTTTGGCGGCACGCCAAAAGCGCCGCTGGATGCCGATGCACCGATCAAGAAGAAATGGCAGATGCCACAAGGCTTCACCTTGGGCTTCTACGATGGTGTGGCCGGGCCGGGTACCGGGGCCTTCTGGACCGTCAGTACCCTGCTGCTCTACCCCATCGACCTGGTCCGCGCCAGCGGCGTGGCGCGCAGCATGAACTTCGTCAGCAACATCGCGGCGCTGACGGTGTTCATCATTTCCGGGCAAGTGGACTACATCGTCGGCCTGTGCATGGGCCTGTCGGTGATGGTCGGTGCCTTCTTCGGCGCACGCACGGCAATCAGCGGCGGCAGCAAGTTCATCCGCCCGGTGTTCATCACCGTGGTGCTGGCGTTGACCGTGCGCCTAGCGTGGCAGCACTGGTTCGGCCAATCCTAAGCGACGCGCAACGTACAAATCGATCAGATACCGGGCAATGGAGCGCCCGGCCGGCAGCGGCGGCAGGTCGTGGACGCTGAACCACTTGGCATCCTCGATCTCGTCCGGCTGCATCACAATCTCGCCCCCGGCAAATTCGGCATGGAAGCCGAGCATCATAGAATGCGGGAACGGCCAGCACTGGCTGCCGACGTACTGAATGTTCTGTACCTCCACCGCCACTTCTTCACGCACTTCGCGCACCAGGCAGTCTTCGGCCGACTCACCCGGCTCTGCAAAACCGGCCAAGGTGCTGTACACCCCGGTGACGAAGCGTGGCGAGCGCGCCAGCAGGATTTCATCGCCACGGGTTACCAGCACGATCATGCTGGGTGAAATACGCGGGTAGCTGCGCAGGTCGCACGGCTGGCAATACATCGCCCGCTCCCAGCGAATTTGCGTCATGGCCTGGCCGCAGCTGCCGCAGAAACGGTGCTCTCTGGCCCAGGTACCAATCTGCGCGGCATAACCCAGCACCTTGTAGGTGTCGAAGTCGCCTTCAAGCATGAACGCGCGCAGACCGCGCCAGTTGCAGCCTGGCACGTCCGTCGCACTGCGCAGTTCCAGCAGGAACACGGGCTGGCCGTCGAAATGACCGATGCCGTGCTCGCACAGCACGTCGAGGTCCTGGCGCTTGAGCCAGTGGCGGGGGAACAGCGCGCCGTTGTCGTCCACCAAAAACCCTTCCGGGCTGCGGGCCACGGCCAGCCCCCCGGTGATCTGCGGGTCGAGTACTGCGGTAGTCCAGCGTGCTGACATGTCGGGGGTTCCTTTACTGCGCGTCCCCCGGCCCGATCAGTCGGCGAACGTCGGTTTCTGTTTGCTCATGTGCGCCGCCACAGCCACGCGCAAGTCTTCGGACTGCAGCATCGCGGCGTTCCAGGTGGCGATGTAGTCCAGGCCATCGTCGATGCGATGGTCGCGCATGTAGCTGAGCATTTCCTTGGTGCCGGCCACGGCGATCGGCGATTTTGCGGCAATCTCGCGGGCGATGGCAAAGACACCGTCGAGTAGCGCGGCCTGATCATCATAGACCCGGTTGACCAAGCCGATGCGCAGGGCTTCGTCCGCCGCAACGTTGCGCCCGGTGAAGGCCAGCTCACGCATCATGCCGTCACCGATGATACGTGGCAAACGTTGCAGTGTGCCGACATCGGCGGCCATGCCCATGTCGATTTCCTTGATCGAGAACTGGGCATCGTTGCTGCAGTAGCGCATGTCGCAGGCCGAGATGAGGTCGATGGCACCACCGATGCAGTAGCCTTGCACGGCAGCCAGCACCGGCTTGCGGCAATTGTCCACGGCAGTGAACGAAGCCTGCAGGCGCTGGATGGTCTTGCGCAGGAAGCGCGCATTGCGGCCCACATCCTTGCCCATCTGCCCGGCCAGCGACGCCAGCATCATCAGGTCGATACCGGCGGAGAAATGCTTGCCGGCGCCGCTGATCACCACCGCGCGCACCGCATCGGTGTCGTCGATCCACTGGAAGATGTCGATGATCTCCTCCCAGAAGGCGGCGTTCATCGCGTTGACCTTTTCCGGGCGGTTGATCTGAACGTGGGCGATGTTGTCGGTCAGTTCGACCTTGAATGCGCTGTACTCGGTCACGGGCGGCACTCCTGCGGGTGAAGGGTTCATGGCTCGGATGGTAACCCAGCCCGATGACCGCACTTGTGCCAAAAACGGGACTGCACGCCTTGCCTAAGACGCGCCGATCCGGCACCGTGCGCCATCGCCGAATTATAAGGATACAAATACATGTCACGCTCCCCGACCGGCGCCCTCGCCCACAGTTTTCTGGGCCAGTCGCCGCTTTGGTACAAGGCGGTCATCTGCCTGTTCCTGGTGCTCAACCCGCTGCTGCTGGTAACCCTTGGTCCGGTTGCAGCTGGCTGGGCGCTGGTACTCGAGTTCATTTTCACCCTGGGCATGGCGCTGAAATGCTACCCGCTGATGCCGGGCGGCCTGCTGCTGATCGAAGCCCTGCTGTTGCAGATGACCACGCCACAGGCGCTGTACGAGGAACTGCAGCACAACTTCCCGGTGATTCTGCTGCTGATGTTCATGGTTGCCGGTATCCACTTCATGAAGGAGCTGCTGCTGTTCCTGTTCTCACGCATCCTGCTGGGCGTTCGCTCGAAGGCGCTCCTGTCGTTGCTGTTCTGCGTGCTGTCGGCATTCCTCTCGGCGTTTCTCGATGCGCTGACCGTAACGGCGGTGATCATCAGCGCTGCGGTTGGCTTTTACGCCGTTTACCACCGTGTCGCCTCCGGGGCCAACCCGCGCGAAGACAGCGCGCTCGATAGCGATCAACAAGTGGCACAATTGCACCGCGAAGACCTCGACAAGTTCCGCGCCTTCCTGCGCAGCCTGCTGATGCACGGCGCGGTGGGTACTGCCCTGGGCGGTGTTTGCACGCTGGTGGGCGAGCCGCAAAACCTGCTGATCGGCCATGAAATGGGCTGGCACTTTTCCGACTTCTTCTTCAAGGTGGCGCCCGTGTCGCTGCCGGTGCTGGGTGCCGGCCTGCTCACTTGCGTGCTGCTGGAGAAGCTTCGCCTGTTCGGCTACGGCACGCTGATGCCTGAACCCGTGCGTCAGGTACTGGCCACCTATGCGGCCGAAGACGACGCGGCCCGCACCCAGGCCCAGCGCCTGGCGCTGTGGGTGCAAGGTTTGGCTGCGCTGATCCTGATCGTATGCCTGGGGCTGCATGTGGCCGAGGTTGGCCTGATCGGCCTGATGGTGATTGTGCTGATCACGGCCTTTACCGGCATCACCGATGAGCACCGCCTGGGCCGTGCCTTCCAGGACGCCATGCCGTTCACGTCCTTGCTGGTGGTGTTCTTCGCCGTGGTGGCAGTGATTCATCAGCAGCAACTGTTCAGCCCCTTGATCAGCTGGGTGCTGACGCTGCCTGCCGAGCAACAGCCGGGCATGCTGTACCTGGCCAACGGCCTGCTGTCGGCGATCAGCGACAACGTGTTCGTTGCCACCATCTACATCACCGAAGTGAAGCAGGCGTTTCTCAATGGCGGCATGAGCCGCGAGCATTTCGAGACACTGGCGGTGGCGATCAATACCGGTACCAACCTGCCCAGCGTGGCGACACCGAATGGCCAGGCCGCGTTTCTGTTCCTGCTGACCTCGGCAATTGCGCCGTTGATCCGGCTGTCGTATGGGCGGATGGTGTGGATGGCCTTGCCTTATACCGTGGTGATGGGTGGGCTGGGGTGGTGGGCGGTGACATACTGGTTGTGAGGTCGAGGTTATCGTAGCGCGCGCGTGCATGCCTCCCATATCCAATACAACTTTTGCCCCGCGCCCGCATCGAAACACAGGTAACTCCCCATCCGTTCCAAGGAGGTTCGCCATGGCACTACGCACCCCGTTGCTGCTGTCCTGCATCACCCTGGCCCTGCTCGGTTGCGCCGGCAACGATCACCCGGCGCCGCCGCATACCCAGCAGGTCGATCTGCAACGCTATCAAGGCACCTGGTACGAACTGGCGCGGCTGCCGATGTTCTTCCAGCGCAACTGCGTGCAGTCCGAGGCGCACTATGGCCTGCGTACCGATGGCCGCATCGACGTGACCAACCGTTGCCAGGAGAAGGACGGCCAGTGGAATGAAGCCAAAGGTGTCGCCGAAGCCCAGCAACCGGGCAGCACCGACAAGCTGTGGGTACGCTTCGACAACTGGTTCAGCCGCCTGGCCCCCGGCCTGACCAAGGGCGAATACTGGGTGCTGTACCACGACAAGGACTACCGCGTGGCGTTGGTCGGCCACCCCAACCGTGAGTACCTGTGGCTGCTGTCGCGCACGCCGGCGGTCCCCGACCAGCAACGCGAGCAACTGCTGAGCATCGCGCGGGAGCAAGGCTATGACACCAGCAAGCTCATCTGGCGTCAGGCAGAATAGCTCACCATCGACGGCATGCGGTAATCCGGCTAAGGTGTGCGCCCTTTATCGACTCGAAGGAACGAGCCCGTTGAGCACTCAACCGCTGCAAGTACCCCGTATCCGTTTTCTGGCCCTGTGCGTGTTCCATCACCAGGGCAAGATCCTGGTCAACGTGTTTGACGACCCGGCCACCGGCCAGACGCTGTGCCGCCCCTTGGGAGGCGGCGTCGAGTTCGGTGAGTTGGCTCAGGATGCCATTGCCCGGGAAATCCATGAAGAGCTGGGCCAGCCGATCAGCGATGCAAGACTGCTCGGCACCCTCGAAAGCCTGTTCACCTATGCAGGCAAGCCGGGGCATGAGATTGTGCAGGTGTACGATGCGCGCTTCGATGACGCCGGCCTGTACGAGCAAGACTGGCTGGACGGCCACGAGTCCGACAACAGCCCGTTCCGCGCCCGCTGGTGCAACAGCGCCGACTTCGCTCGCATCGGCCCACTGGTGCCACAGGGGCTGCAGGTGATGCTGCGCAACCTGTCGCTGCTGGACTGAATCAGGAGCCCTGAGCATGGACCTGCTGTTCCTGGGCACCTCTGCCGGGGTGCCGACCAAGGCGCGCAACGTCAGCGCCACTGCGGTGATCGAAGCCAGTGGCAGCCACTGGTACCTGGTCGACTGCGGCGAAGGCACCCAGCATCAGTTGCTGCACACGCCGCTGTCGATCCGTGACTTGCGTGCCATTTTCATCACCCATGTGCACGGCGACCATTGCTTTGGCCTGCCAGGCCTGCTGGCCAGTGCCGGGATGAGCGGGCGCACCCAGCCGCTGGAGCTGATTTTGCCCGCTGCACTGCATGACTGGGTACGTCAGGGCCTGTTGGCCAGCGACACCTTCCTGCCCTTCGAACTGCGCCTGCTGGCCGTGGAGGACGTGGCCGAATGGCGCAGCGAGACCCTGCAAGTGACCACCGTGCAGTTGTCACACCGGGTACCGAGCGTCGCTTTCGTGTTCACCGAACTCAACCCCGAGCCGCGCCTGGACATCCAGCGCCTGGAAGCCGAAGGCATTCCACGCGGGCCACTGTGGGGCGAGCTGGCCAAAGGCTTGAAGACGCGGCATGGCGGGCAGTGGCTAGACGGTAGCGACTACTTGCGCCCTTCGCGCCCGCCGCGCCGGGTGATCGTGTGCGGGGACAACGACAACCCCGAATTGCTGGCCGATGTCGCCAAAGGCGCTGATGTGCTGGTGCACGAAGCCACGTTCACCCAGGCCGTGGTCGAGCGCACCGGGATCACCTTCGGCCACAGCACCGCAGCAGCGGTAGCGCGCTTTGCCGAAGCGGCAGGCGTGCGCAACCTGGTGCTGACGCACTTTAGCGCCCGCTACCAAAGCGATCCCAAGCGCAGCCCGAATATCGATAACGTGCGTGACGAAGCCCTCGCCCACTACCACGGGCAACTGACCCTGGCGCAGGACCTGCAGCGTTATCACATTAACCGCAATGGCTGTCTTGAGGCTGTTGGCTGATATATGCCAGGAGATAGGCGTGGTACTTACAGGTGCCTGTCTTGAATTTTGAGGTGGCGCGTAAACCGAGCGCCGCCCGCGCGGCGCATCGCGAGCTGTGCTCGCTCCTACGTTTGTTTCGGGCCAGTAACGCCTGTGGCAGGCGCGCGCGACAACCTGGTGTGTACGACGCGATATCGCGCCATGCGCCAAAGCGTCCGCGCGCAAATCTCACAGGCATATTTGGCCGGAAACAAACGTAGGAGCGAGCACAGCTCGCGATGCGCCGCGCGGGCGGCGCTCGATCTCAAAGTCGCCACATAACCCACGCCAAGCTAGGCCGCCAACCTCCCGCTGGCAATGGCCTCCGACGCCGCCAGCATCGCCCGCAGCAACACCGCACACCCTGCCGCCAGGTCATCCGGCGTGGCGTTCTCGATCTCGTTGTGGCTGATGCCGTTCTCGCATGGCACGAATATCATCCCCGCCGGCCCCAGTTCGGCCAGGAAGATCGCGTCATGCCCCGCGCCGCTGACGATGTCCATGTGCGGCAGGCCCAATGCCTTGGCCGACTCGCGCACCGCATCGACACAGCCCTTGTCGAAGTACAGCGCCGGGAAGTCCGCCGTAGGTACCAGTTCATGGCTCAGGCCATGCTTGGCACAGGTGGCCTCGATCACCCCGCGCACCTCGGCAATCATCGCATTCAGCTGCTCGCCCTCCAGGTGCCGGAAATCCAAGGTCATGCGCACCTCACCCGGGATCACGTTACGCGACCCGGGGTACGCCTGCAGGCATCCCACGGTGCCGCAGGCATGGGGCTGATGGCCGAGGGCGGTGCGGTTGACTGCTTCCACTACCGCAGCGGCACCGACCAATGCATCCTTGCGCAGGTGCATGGGCGTCGGCCCGGCATGGGCCTCGACACCACGCAGTGTCAGGTCGAACCACTTCTGGCCCAGGGCACCCAGCACCACGCCGATGGTCTTGGCCTGATCTTCGAGGATGGGCCCCTGCTCGATATGCGCTTCGAAGTACGCCCCCACCGGGTGGCCCAGCACTGCACGAGGGCCCGCATAACCGATGGCATTCAAGGCCTCGCCAACGCTCACACCCTGGGCATCGCGCTTGGCCAGGGTTTCTTCCAGGGTGAACTTGCCGGCAAACACCCCCGAGCCCATCATGCAAGGCGCAAAACGCGAACCTTCTTCGTTGGTCCACACCACGACTTCCAACGGTGCTTCGGTTTCCAACCCCAGGTCGTTGAGGGTGCGGATCACCTCCAGCCCGGCCATCACCCCGAAGCAGCCATCGAACTTGCCGCCCGTAGGCTGGGTGTCGATATGGCTGCCGGTCATCACCGGGGGGAGCTTGGGGTTACGCCCGGGACGGCGGGCAAAGATGTTGCCGATGGCGTCGATGCTGACCGTGCAACCGGCGGCCTCGCACCACTGCACGAACAGGTCGCGGGCCTGGCGGTCGAGGTCGGTCAGGGCCAGGCGGCAAACGCCCCCTTTCACGGTGGCACCGAGGTGGGCCAGGTCCATCAACGATTGCCACAGACGATTGCTGTCGACATGGTGAGCATTGGTTTTGAGGATGTCTTGGACTGGATTCACAGGTTTCTCCTTCAGGCTTTTTTGTTGTCTGCCAGGGCCCTATCGCCGGCAAGCCAGCTCCCACAGGTACTGCACACCATTCGAAAGCTGTGGTGAACCTGTGGGAGCGGGCTTGCCCGCGAAGAGGCCAGCGCGGTCTCAAGGCAATGGCTTGGCCAGCCGCGCAGGACTGCGAGCCGCCACGCTGGCGAAGACGTAATACAGACCCCCACCCAGCAACGAGCCGGTGAACCAGCCGTAGTCGTAAAACCAGCTGAAACTGCTGTTGCCAATGGCCATCACGGTCAGCGCCACCGGCAAGGCAAAGGCGGCAAACCCGGCCCAGTTCCACGCCGGATACACGTCATCCCGGTACAGCCCGGCCAGGTCCAGCTGCTGCCGACGGATCAGGAAGTAGTCCACCACCATGATCCCGGCAATCGGCCCGAGCAGGCTGGAATAGCCAAGCAACCAGTTGGAATACACGCTCTCCAGGCTCAGGTCGGACACGATCCAGCCCAGCTTCTTCAGCAGCTCATGCCCCATCAGCGCCAAACCGATGAAGCCGGTCAGCCATACCGCACGGCTGCGCCCGATCAGGCGAGGGGCAATGTTCTGGAAGTCGTTGGTCGGTGACACGATGTTGGCGGCGGTGTTGGTCGACAGCGTGGCGATCACGATCAGCGCCATGGCCAGGGCCACCCAGAACGGGCTGTGGATCTTGCCGATCAGGCTGACCGGGTCGGACACGGTTTCGCCCACCAGCGACGCCGAGGCAGCGGTCAGCACCACGCCCAGCGAAGCGAACAGGAACATGGTCAGCGGCAGGCCGAAGATCTGCCCCAGAATCTGGTCTTTCTGGCTGCGGGCGTAACGGCTGAAATCGGGAATGTTCAGCGACAACGTGGCCCAGAAACCGACCATGGCGGTAAGCCCGGCGCAGAAGTAACTGACCACGCTCGCCCCTTCCGGGCGCTTGGGTGGCTGGGCCAGCAGTTCGGTCATCGACATGTGCGGCAACGCCCAGAACAGCAGCCCGACGCCCACCGCCACCAGCAGCGGTGCCGACAGTGTTTCCAGCCACTTGATCGACTCGGCGCCGCGCAGCACCACCCACAGGTTCAGGCACCAGAAGATCATGAAGCCGATCACCTCGCCGGTGCCGCCCAGTGCTTTCCAGTCATCGAACACCGACCCGAGAAACAGGTGAATGGCCAGCCCGCCAAACATCGTCTGGATACCGAACCAGCCGCACGCGACCACCGCGCGGATCAGGCACGGTACGTTGGAACCGAGGATGCCGAAGGACGAGCGCAACAGCACCGGAAACGGGATGCCGTACTTGGTGCCGGGAAACGCGTTGAGGGTAAGCGGAATCAGCACGATCACGTTGGCCAGCAGGATAGCCAGCAACGCCTCGCCCACGCTGAGGCCGAAGTAAGCGGTGAGCACGCCGCCCAAGGTGTAGGTGGGTACGCAGATGGACATGCCTACCCACAGGGCAGTGATGTGCCATTTGTTCCAGGTGCGCTGGTGCACTTTGGTGGGCGCGATGTCGTGGTTGTAGCGCGGGCTGTCGAGGACATCACTGCCCTCGGACAGCTCGAACAGGCCATCTTGCTCGACCACTTCCGATCTGCTCTGTTGCATGGGCCCTTCTCCAGATTTTCTTTTAATTGTTTGCTCATCGGGCTAATTCGATGGCCGGAGTACGCACGCGTAATCGTGCTTAAAAATCTTGACCAGAATTTCATCTTGTCAAGTGAGTCAAAAACCTTCGAAACCCCCGCAACCAGCGCTAACTGAATTATTAATCGTTAAATATCAGGTAGTTAAAAACCACAAAAATAATAGGAAAATTTTCTTGATGAATCCCCAATCAGCATCTAGCCTCGAATCTTGTCAGGCCTGACAGGATTAACCGACCTGCCCGCCCTGCACCCGTGACAATTCCAAGAACCGGCCCAGACCGGTCAGCCTGCGAGGAAAACGGCATGTCCCTGTTGATCCGTGGCGCCACCGTGGTTACCCACGAAGAAAGTTACCCCGCCGATGTCCTGTGTGCCGATGGCCTGATCCGCGCCATCGGGCAAAACCTCGAACCCCCGACCGACTGCGAGATCCTCGACGGCAGTGGCCAGTACCTGATGCCCGGTGGCATCGACCCGCATACCCACATGCAGTTGCCGTTCATGGGCACCGTGGCCAGCGAGGACTTCTTCAGCGGCACCGCTGCGGGCCTGGCCGGCGGCACGACCTCGATCATCGACTTCGTCATCCCCAACCCGCAGCAGTCGTTGCTGGAGGCCTTCCACACCTGGCGCGGCTGGGCACAGAAAAGCGCCAGCGACTATGGCTTCCATGTCGCCATCACCTGGTGGAGCGAGCAGGTGGCTGAAGAGATGGGCGAGCTGGTGGCCAAGCACGGGGTGAACAGTTTCAAGCACTTCATGGCCTACAAGAACGCCATCATGGCCGCCGACGACACCCTGGTGGCCAGCTTCGAGCGCTGCCTGCAGCTGGGTGCCGTGCCGACCGTGCATGCCGAAAACGGCGAACTGGTGTACCACCTGCAGAAAAAACTGCTGGCCCAAGGCCTGACCGGGCCGGAAGCCCACCCACTGTCGCGCCCGTCCCAGGTCGAGGGCGAGGCGGCCAGCCGCGCCATCCGCATTGCCGAAACCCTCGGCACGCCGCTGTACCTGGTGCACGTGTCCAGCCGCGAGGCACTGGATGAAATTGCCTACGCCCGGGGCAAGGGCCAGCCGGTGTATGGCGAGGTGCTGCCCGGCCACCTGCTGCTGGACGACAGCGTCTACCGTGACCCGGACTGGGCCACTGCGGCCGGCTACGTGATGAGCCCGCCGTTCCGCCCGCGTGAACACCAGCAAGCCCTGTGGCGCGGCTTGCAGTCGGGCAACCTGCACACCACCGCCACCGACCACTGCTGCTTCTGCGCCGAGCAGAAAGCCATGGGCCGCGACGACTTCAGCCGTATTCCCAACGGCACCGCCGGCATCGAGGACCGCATGGCAGTGCTGTGGGATGCCGGGGTGAACAGCGGGCGTTTGTCGATGCATGAGTTCGTTGCGCTCACCTCCACCAACACGGCGAAGATCTTCAACCTGTTCCCGCGCAAAGGTGCCATCCGTGTTGGCGCCGATGCCGACCTGGTGCTGTGGGACCCGCAGGGCACCCGCACCATCTCGGCCCAGACCCACCACCAGCGGGTGGACTTCAACATCTTCGAAGGCCGCACCGTGCGTGGCATCCCCAGCCACACCATCAGCCAGGGCAAGGTGCTGTGGGCCGATGGCGACCTGCGTGCCGAAGCAGGCGCGGGGCGGTATGTGGAACGGCCGGCGTATCCGTCGGTGTATGAGGTGCTGGAGCGCAGGGCCGAGCATCAGCGCCCGACGCCCGTGCAGCGTTAAGGCGATTGGGGCGCGCAGCGCCGCCAGATAACACCGCCAAGCTTGCTTGTCGCCTGCCCCCACAAAAATAGAGAGGCTACAACCGTGATCGACGCCCTGAACCACTTGCCGCGCCCCCGGGCCGGTGCCGACCAGTTGGCCGAGCGCTTCGGCGACCTGGCCCTACCCCTCACCGCTCGCCAGGCCGCCGTCGAAAGCGCACGCTGCCTGTACTGCTACGACGCGCCCTGCGTCAACGCGTGCCCCAGTGACATCGACATCCCCTCGTTCATCCACCGCATCAGTGACGAAAACCTGCAAGGCGCCGCCGAACGCATCCTCTCCGCCAACATCCTCGGCGGCAGCTGCGCCCGTGTATGCCCCACCGAAATCCTCTGCCAGCAAGCCTGCGTGCGCAACAACGCGCAGGAGTGTGCGCCGGTACTGATCGGCCAGCTTCAGCGCTATGCCCTGGACAACGCCCACTTCACCGAACACCCGTTCAAGCGTTCACCGGCTACCGGCAAGCGTATCGCCGTGGTCGGTGCCGGGCCTGCAGGGCTGTCCTGTGCCCATCGCCTGGCCATGCACGGGCATGACGTGGTGGTGTTCGAGGCCTGTGACAAGGCTGGCGGCCTCAACGAGTACGGCATCGCCCGCTACAAACTGGTCGACGACTATGCGCAACGTGAAGTGGAATTCCTGCTGGGCATCGGTGGCATCGAAATTCGCCATGGCCAGCGCCTGGGCGACAACCTCAGCCTGGGCGAGTTGCGCGACCAGTACGACGCGGTATTCCTTGGCCTCGGCCTGAATGCCGTGCGCCAGTTGGGCCTGCCGGATGAAGAAGCCCCCGGCCTGCTCGCCGCCACCGCATACATCCGCGAACTGCGCCAGGCCGATGACCTGAGCCAATTGCCCTTGGCCGACCGCTGCCTGGTGATCGGTGCCGGCAACACCGCCATCGACATGGCCGTGCAGATGAGCCGCCTGGGCGCCCGCGACGTCAACCTCGTGTACCGCCGTGGCAATGCCGACATGGGCGCCACCGGCCACGAGCAAGACATTGCCAAGGCCAACCAGGTGCGCCTGCACACCTGGGCCCGCCCCGATGCCGTACTGCTGGATGACGCTGGCAAGGTGCGCGGCATGCGCTTCGCCCGCACCGAGCTGGCCGACGGCCGCCTGCGCGACACTGGCGAAACCTTCGAGCTGGCCGCCGATGCCATCTTCAAGGCCATCGGCCAACGCTTCGACGATGCCAGTCTCGGCGACCCGGTGGCTGCACAGCTGGCCCGCGAGGGTGAGCGCATCCGTGTCGACGAAACCCTGCAAACCAGCCTGCCGGGCGTGTATGCCGGCGGTGACTGCACTGCCCTCGGCCAGGACCTTACCGTCCAGGCCGTACAGCACGGCAAGCTGGCCGCCGAAGCCATCCATGCCCGACTTATGCTCAACGTGGAGGCAGCGTAAATGGCCGACTTGTCTATCGTGTTTGCCGGCATCAAGGCACCCAACCCGTTCTGGCTGGCTTCCGCGCCGCCCACCGACAAAGCCTACAACGTGGTCCGCGCCTTCGAGGCCGGCTGGGGCGGCGTGGTGTGGAAAACCCTGGGCGAGGACCCGGCGGCGGTCAATGTGTCGTCGCGTTACTCAGCACACTACGGCGCCAACCGCCAAGTGCAGGGCATCAACAACATCGAGTTGATCACCGACCGTTCGCTGGACATCAACCTGCGCGAAATCACCCAAGTGAAGAAAGACTGGCCCGATCGCGCATTGATCGTGTCACTGATGGTGCCGTGCGTGGAAGAATCGTGGAAGTTCATCCTGCCACTGGTGGAGGCCACCGGGGCCGACGGCATCGAGCTTAACTTCGGCTGCCCGCACGGCATGCCTGAACGGGGTATGGGCGCGGCGGTCGGCCAGGTGCCGGAGTACGTGGAAATGGTCACCCGCTGGTGCAAGACGCACTGCTCGCTGCCGGTGATCGTGAAGCTTACGCCGAACATCACCGACATCCGCCAATCGGCCCGTGCCGCGCACCGGGGCGGGGCCGATGCGGTGTCGTTGATCAACACCATCAACTCCATCACCAGTGTCGACCTCGACCGCATGGTCGCCCACCCCATCGTGGGGGACCAGAGCACCCACGGCGGTTACTGCGGCTCGGCGGTCAAGCCGATTGCACTGAACATGGTGGCGGAAATCGCCCGCGACCCGGAAACGCGTGGCTTGCCGATCTGCGGCATTGGCGGCATCGGCAACTGGCGTGATGCGGCAGAGTTCATGGCCTTGGGCAGCGGCGCCGTGCAGGTGTGCACGGCGGCGATGCTGCACGGGTTCCGCATTGTCGAGGACATGAAGGATGGCCTGGCGCGCTGGATGGACCAGCATGGGCATGCCACCATCGAAGCATTTCGCGGGCAGGCGGTGGGGCATACCACCGACTGGAAGTACCTGGACATCAACTACAAATCGGTGGCCCATATCGACCAGGAGGCCTGCATTGGCTGTGGGCGTTGCCATATAGCCTGTGAGGATACGTCTCACCAGGCCATTGCCAGCACGCTGAAGGCTGACGGCACGCATGCCTACAGTGTGATCGAGGAGGAATGCGTGGGCTGCAACCTGTGCCAGATCACCTGCCCTGTGGAAAGCTGCATCGAGATGGAGGCGCAGGATACCGGCAAGCCGTACCTGAACTGGACGCAGGATCCGCGTAATCCCTATCGCGAGGCGAGCTGAGGCAGATAGGGGCTGCTGCGCAACCCTTCGCGGGCAAGCCCACTCCCACAAGGACCGCGCCGCTTGTGAAGACCGCGCAATTCCTGTGGGAGCGGGCTTGCCCGCGAAGGGCCGCACAGCGGCCCCACTTGCTGTATCAAGGCTCTAACCCAATCCCTCGCAAGATCACACTGGTCACCGTCTGCACCGCACTCTCGAACGCCATGTCCGACAACATCTCCCCGCCATTGAGCAGTTCAACCTGGTAGCCAAAGTCAGCATAGTGCTGGGTCGAAGCCCAGATCATGTACAGCAACGCCGACGGCTCCACTGGCAGAATGCGCCCCTCCTCTACCCAACGGCGGATCTTGGCCTCTTTCAACTTGGCCCAGGGCACCAGGCTTTCCTCCAGGTTCACCCCCAGCACCGGCGCCCCGTGCAGCATTTCTTCGGCCCAGATCTTCGAACCCAGCGGCCGCGAACGCGAATGGCCCATCTTGGCGCGGATGTAACTGGTCAACACCACACGTGGGTCGTCGAAGTTCTCGAAGCACAGCGCGTCCTGCTTCCACACGTCCAGCAAGTCTTGCAGTACCGCGCGGAACAGGTCGTCCTTGGTGCTGAAGTAATAGTGCAGGTTGGAGCGCGGCAACTCGGCCTGTTCGGCAATGTCGCCCATGGAGGTGGCGCCATAGCCTTTTTCGGCGAACACCTTTTCCGCCGCCTGCAGAATCTTCTCGATATTGCGCCGGCGGATTTCGATCTTGTGGTTGGCCATCAGCCCTGGGCCGTCCACACCGCCAGTTCATAACCGTCCGGGTCGATGAAGTGGAAACGTCGCCCGCCGGGGAAGGCAAACGTTGCCCGGCTGATTTTCGCACCCGCCGCCTCGACCCGCTGCTGCGTGGCCTCCAGGTCGTCGGCATACAGGATGATCAGCGGCCCACCCGGAGTCACCGGCTCGCCAGTGGTAAAGCCGCCAGTCAACCGGCCATCGCTGAACTCGGTGTACGTAGGCCCGTAGTCGGTGAACACCCAGCCGAACACGCTGCCATAGAAGGCCTTGCTCCGTGCGATGTCGCTGACATTGAACTCGATGTTGTCGATCTGCCGATCAGTACCGCGAATGCCCATGGGTGCTCCGTGCCTAAGGGGTTTGGCCTAGTCTACTCCGCTTGCTCCAACGTGGTGCAATTCCTTGGTGCACGTCGCACCTATCTGCAACTCGCCCGGTCACGCACGGGGCACTGTGCCCGATACAAATTGAGCGCAGTGTTGATGATGCCGATATGACTGAACGCTTGAGGGTAGTTGCCAAGCATGCGCTGGCCGGCCGGGTCATATTGCTCGGCCAACAGGCCAAGGTCGTTGCACAGGCCGGTCAGGCGTTCATACAGCGCCTGCGCCTCTGCCTGGCGCCCGAGTAAGACATACACGTCAGCCAGCCAGAACGAGCACACCAGGAAAGTACCCTCCCCGGGCGTCAGGCCATCACTGCAACTGTCGCTGTCGTAACGCAACAGCAGGCCGTTCTTCAGCAAGCGCTGTTCGATCTGTTCAAGCGTGCGTAAAAAGCGTGGATCATCTGCCGGCAGAAATCCGGTCAGGGCAACCTGCAACAGGCTGGCGTCCATTTCTGTAGAACCGTAGGCCTGGACGAAATACCGACCGCTGGCATCAAGGCCACGCTCGCAGACTTCACGGTGGATCTCATCGGCTACCTGTCGGTAATGCCGCCCACGCTCACGGCCTTCCTCCGTGGTGTCAGCCAGCCCCGCAGCGCGGTCGAAGGTCACCCAGGCCATCACCTTGGAGTGCACGAACTGCTGCCGGCCGCCACGCACTTCCCAGATGCCTTCGTCCGGCTCGCGCCAGATGCCCTCGACGTAGGGCAAGATCAAGCGGGATATAGCAGCGCTGCGCGGGTGGCGCGGCAAACCGCCCTTGATCGCCTGGGTCATGGCATCGGCCAGTTCGCCGTAGATGTCCAGCTGCATCTGCTGCGAGGCGGCGTTGCCCACCCGCACGGGTTGCGAATGCTCGTAACCGGCCAGCCACGGCAAGGTGTATTCCTGCAAATCCCGTTCACCAGCCAGGCCGTACATGATCTGCATCTGTTCGGGGTTGCCGGCCACCGAACGCAGCAGCCATTCACGCCAGGCCTGGGCTTCGTCGAAATAGCCAAGGTTCATGAACGCCAGCAGGGTCATGGTGGCGTCGCGCAACCAGCAGAAGCGGTAGTCCCAGTTACGTTCCCCACCCACGCGCTCGGGCAGCGAGGTGGTGACGGCGGCGACGATGCCTCCCGTGGGGGCGTAGGTCATCGCCTTGAGGGTGAGCAACGAGCGGCGCACCAAAGCCGTGTAGGGACCTACGTGCGGGCAGCGGGCGGCAAAGGCCTGCCATTGATCGATGGTGTGGGCCAGGGCCAGGTCAGTGTCGCAGTCGGGTTGCACGGGCAGGTGCGAAGGCTGATGGCGCAGGCTGAAGATGTGCCGCTCACCTGTGCCAACGCGAAAACGGGCGACGGTATGGTGGTCGCGGGCATGGGGCGGCACGGTGCTGCACAGGATCAGTCGGTCAGGGCCCGCGACGGCGCTGAGGGTGAGTGGGTCGAGCCGTTCCACCCAGGGCACGCTGCGCCCGTAGTCGAAGCGCATGACCAAGTCCATTTCGAAGTTGGTTTCACCAGAGATGCCCTCGACGATTCGCACCACCGAATTGACCTCGCCCAAGGGCATGAAGTCGAGCACGCGGGCACGGCCAGTGGCGGTAACCCAGGTGGTTTCCAGCACCAGGGAGTCGTCCAGGTATTGGCGACTGCTGTGCTCGACCGGGTCGCAGGGGACCAGGCGCCAGCGGCCGTTTTCTTCGTTGCCCAGCAGTGCGGCGAATACGGCTGGGGCGTCGAAGCGTGGCAGGCACAGCCAGTCGAGTGAGCCGTCGCGGCTGACCAGGGCGGCGCTTCGGCAGTTGCCCAGCAGGGCGTAGTCTTCGATGTGGGTGGGCATTTGGTCTCCTTGATGTGATCGCCAGTGCCCGCGAAAGGGCCGGTACAGGGTCACAAACCTCTCACCCCAACCGGTGCCACTCGCGCTTGTCCCGCGCCAGCAGTTCGTTGCCTGCCTCAGGCCCATCGTCACCCGCCGGGTACTCATGCACTTCGCCATCCTGCGCCCAGGCATCGAGAAACGGCTGCACTGCACGCCAACCGTTCTCGATGTTGTCGGCACGCTGAAACAGGGTCTGATCACCGGTCAGGCAGTCGTAGATCAAGGTCTCGTAGCCGGTCGCCGGGGTCATCTTGAAGAAGTCTTTGTAGGCAAAGCCCAGCTCGACATTCTCCATCACCAGTTCCGGCCCAGGCCGCTTGGCCTGCAGGTCGAACCACATGCCTTCGTTGGGCTGAATCTGGATTTTCAGGTAATTGGGCTTGGGCCGCTCCAGCTCCGACTCGCGAAACTGCGCATAGGGCGCGGGCTTGAAGCAGATGGCGATTTCGGTATCGCGTACGCTCATGCGCTTGCCGGTGCGCAGGTAGAACGGCACGCCAGCCCAGCGCCAGTTGTCGATCATGACCTTCAGTGCCACGAAGGTTTCGGTCTGGCTGTCGGCAGCGACATTGGCCTCCTGCCGGTAGCCGGGCAACGGCTTGCGCCCCTGCTTGCCGGCAACGTACTGGCCACGCACGGAGTTTTTCAGGGCCATTTTCGCCGACCACGGGCGGATGGCGCCGACCACCTTGGCCTTTTCACTGCGCACGGCGTCAGCGCCGAACGCTGCGGGGGGCTCCATCGCCACCATCGCCAGCAGCTGGAACAGGTGGTTGGGCACCATGTCGCGCAGGGCGCCGGTGCTGTCGTAGAACGCGCCACGGGTTTCGACGCCAACCGTTTCCGCAGCGGTGATCTGCACATGGTCGATGTAGTGGTTGTTCCAGAACGATTCGAACAGGCCGTTGGAAAAACGGCTGACCAGAATGTTCTGCACCGTTTCTTTGCCCAGGTAATGGTCGATGCGGTAGATCTGCCGCTCGCCCATCACCTTCAGCAGGCAGGCGTTAAGCGCCTCGGCGCTGGCCAGATCGGTGCCGAACGGCTTCTCGACCACCACCCGGCGAAAGCCCCCGGCGGACTCGTCGAGCAAGCCGGCCTGCCCCAGGCGCTGGGCCACTTCGGGGAAGAAGCGTGGCGAGGTTGCCAGGTAGAAGATCGCATTACCATGGCTGGTCTTGTCGATGCGCTTGGCGATAGCCTGATAGGTCGCCGGGTCAAGAAAATCACCGGTCTGGTAATCCAGGCGTTTGGCCAGGCGTGCCCACCGCTTTTCGTCCAGGCATTTGGCCGTGCCCTTGTCCCGCTCGACCATGAACGCATGCAGGCGCCCGGCAAAATCCTCGGCGCTGGCCGGGTTGTGGTCGACGCCGACAATGCGCAGGTTGCGGTCCAGCAATCCATCGCGGCTGAGGTTGTACAGCGCCGGCATCAGCAGGCGCTTGACCAGGTCGCCATTGGCGCCGAACAGGAACAGGGTGCAAGGCGGTGCAGCAGGAATGGTCTGTTTGGTCATTCGGCTTTCTTCTCGACATGGCCACCAAAGCCCAGGCGCATGGCCGAGAGGATCTTGTCACCGTAAGTGCCCTGCTGCTGACGCGAGCGGAAGCGGGCGAACAGCGCGCTGGACAGCACCGGCACCGGCACTGCCTGTTCCACGGCGGCGTCGATGGTCCAACGGCCCTCGCCACTGTCGGACACCGAGCCGCTGAACTGCGACAGCTGCGGGTCGGCCACCAAGGCATCGGCGGTGAGGTCGAGCAACCACGAAGTGACCACGCTGCCGCGCCGCCACACTTCAGCGATCTCGGCCACGTTCAGGTCGAAGCGCTGGTCTTCGGGCAGCTCGTTGCCGCCCTTGCTGCGCAGCAGGTCGAAGCCTTCGGCATAGGCCTGCATCAGGCCGTATTCGATGCCGTTATGCACCATTTTCACGTAGTGCCCTGCACCGGGTGGGCCGGCGTGAATGTAGCCATGTTCGGCACGCTGGTGCTCGCCGCTACGGCCATGAGTACGCGGGATGTCGCCCACGCCCGGCGCCAGCGCCTTGAACAGCGGTTCCAGGCGCTCGAACACGTCCTTTTCGCCACCGATCATCATGCAGTAGCCACGGTCCAGGCCCCACACACCGCCGGAGGTGCCCACGTCCAGGTAATGCAGGCCGCGTTTGGCCAGTTCAGCGGCGCGGCGCATGTCGTCCTTGTAGAAGGTATTGCCACCGTCGATGATCGCATCGCCCGGCTCCAGCAGTTCGGCCAGTTGGGCGATGGTCTGCTCGGTCGGTTCACCGGCCGGCAGCATGACCCACACTGCGCGCGGCGCTTTCAGTTTTTGTACCAGCGCACCGAGGTCGTGTGCGCCTTGAGCACCCTCGCCTTCCAGCCCGGTGATGGCCTCACGGTTGCGGTCGTGTACCACGGTGCGGTGGCCGGCGCGCATCAGGCGCCTTGCGATATTGCCGCCCATGCGGCCCAGCCCGACGATTCCCAGTTGCATGAGCCGATGCTCCCCTTTCGAAATGGTTGACGACACAGTCCAGCTTTTCAGATTAGTCCAGCGTACCGCAGGAGGGTTCAGCGACGAACGGCGAGACCACGATAAACAAAAAAGTTCCCAAGCCCTGCGAAAGAATTCAGAATGCGCCCCGCGTGAAGCGTCTACGCTTTAATTGTCACCAGCCAGAACCGCGAGGTGTGCTCATGGGTACCTTAATGCCAGCAACCCCAACCCAGACACTTTATGTCTCCGTGCGCCGTGATGAGCTGCGTAAACTGAAAGACGAGCGTGACCAGCTGCGCCAGCAGGTCGCCCAACTGAACCTGCTGCTGGCGCAAGCGCGTACCGACGGCAAGGCCGTCAGCCTCTGATCTTTCCTTCCTCTCAGTGGGGGCTGTAGGGCTCCCACCTGTTGACTCTACTTTTCCAGGTCAGTCCCCTTCGCGGGTTCACCCGCGAAGAAGCAAACGCCCATCCAATGCCCCACTATGGTGCAACCGCCCACTCCGGCCACAATTTGGCGCACCCGCAAAACGGCTCCGGCAAACCTTTTCACATCCAGTCACATACGCCAACGTTTGCGTCTATTTCGCACCTCACATTAATGACCAGTGGGTCACCTTTTTATCGCGTTCTCTCCTACACTCGGTTTTCGGCCCGCCATTTGCTCAAGGGAAGAGTGACGTAAAAAAGTCGAACTTTAAGGAAAGCCGGTAGGTCATGAATTAAGTAGGCCAAACGCATGGGGCACTCCCAGCCACGGCCCACCCACCCCAACCAGTCCACTCGCCTGCGGCCGGAATGCCGACAGCGCTGTGCCTGCGCGCACGACTCAGGGGCATGGAACGCACTACGCAGATTCGAACCAGAGAGAACCAACACGATATATCGCCACGGGTGCCAGCACCCGGCCAAGCATAGGGACGGAGAGAAGTATGATCAGTGCCGCTGTCGAGCCTCACGTAGATTCATTCAACCCGGACAACCGCGAGCCGCTCACACCGGACTTCGCCAAGACAGGCACGGCACCCGGCGCCCAGCGCCAGCACAACCCCAACAAGCGCAAGATCCTGTTCGTAACCTCGGAAATCGCCGATCTGGTGAAAACCGGTGGCCTGGGCGACGTATCTGCCGCCCTGCCCCGCGCCTTGGCGCATCTGCACGATGTGCGGGTGCTGATCCCCGGCTACCGCCAGGTGATGGAAAGCGACAACCCCATCCACATCGTCGGTGAACTGGGCGGCCACGCGGCACTGCCGCCGTGCAAGATCGGGCGCATGGACATGGCCGACGGCCTGGTGATCTATGTGCTGATCTGCCCCGAACTGTACCAGCGCGACGGCACGCCCTATGGTGCCAACAATGGCCGCGACTGGCCCGACAACCACATCCGCTTCGCCCGCCTGGGCCTGGCCGCCGCCGAAATTGCGGCTGGCGAAGGCAAGATCCACTGGACACCCGAAGTGGTGCACGCCCATGACTGGCCCGCCGGCCTGGCCCCGGCCTACATGCACTGGCGCGGGCTAAGCACGCCTACCCTGTTCACCATTCACAACCTGGCTTACCAAGGTGTGTACAGCCGGGGTTGCAGCCCGGAGCTGGCCATTCCCGACCACGCCATGCAGCAGGAAGGCATGGAGTTCTACGGCAAGCTGTCGTTCCTCAAGGCGGGCCTGGCCTACTCCAGCCACATCACCACGGTCAGCGCCACCTATGCCCGGGAAATCACCACCCCCGAATTTGGCTGCGGCCTGGACGGTTTCCTGGCCAGCAAGGCCCAGCAAGGCCTGCTCGGTGGTATCCCCAACGGCATCGACGAAAGCTGGGATTCGGCCACCGACAAGCACCTGCAGCACAACTTCAGCATCAATGACTGGGAAGGCAAGGCACGCAACACCCAGGAAGTGCGTGATCTGTTCGGCCTGGAAGCCTCGGAAGGCCCGCTGTTCGCCGTCGTTTCGCGGCTGGTCTATCAAAAGGGGCTGGACCTGACCCTGGGCGTGGCCGACTACATCGTCGAGCAAGGCGGGCAGATTGCGATCATCGGCCGTGGCGAGCCGGAAGAAGAACAGGCCATGCGTGAACTGGCGCTGCGCCACCCAGGCCGCATCGGTGTGCGCATCGGCTTCAACGAAACCGACGCACGGCGCATGTTCGCCGGCAGCGACTTCTTGCTGATGCCGTCACGCTACGAGCCGTGCGGCCTCAGCCAGATGTACGCACAGCGCTTCGGCTCGCTGCCGGTGGCGCGCAATACTGGCGGCCTGGCCGACACCATCGAGTGCGGCGTTACAGGCTTCCTGTTCAACGAATCCACCGTCGAGAGCTACCGCCAGGCACTCAGCCGCGCCTTCTATGTGTACGGCAAGAAGGACCTGCTGAACGCCATGCGCTGCCTGTCGATGACTCAGCCGTTCAACTGGTGCCAGGCGGTGGAACCCTATGCCCGTCTCTACGAGAACCTGGTCAAGCAGGCACAGCTGGGCCATTACTGAGCGAGGGTCAGAAGATGCACAGGCATGGCGCACACTTGCTGGACGCCACGTCGGCGCGCTTCGCCCTCTGGGCACCCGATGCGCGCAGCGTGAGCGTGGAACTGGAGCAGCAGCCGGCCATCGCGCTGCTGCCGGATGAAGAGGGCTGGTACACCGGCGTGGCCCCGTGCCAGGCCGGTGACCGTTACCACTACCGCGTCGACGGCGAACTGCGGGTTGCCGACCCGGCCTCGCGCTACCAGCCTGAAGGGGTACAGGGGCCGAGCCAAGTGGTGGATATGGCCGGTTACCCTTGGCAACACACGTGGCAAGGTCGGCCCTGGCACGAAGCGGTGATCCAAGAGCTGCATGTCGGCTTGCTCGATGGCTACGACGGCGTCGCCCGGCATTTGCCGCGCCTCGCCGAGCTGGGCATCAGTGCCATTGAGCTGATGCCGCTGGGGCAGTTCCCCGGCGAGCGCAACTGGGGCTACGACGGCGTGCTGCCGTTCGCGCCACAAAACACCTACGGCCCCCCCGAGCAGCTGTGTGCACTGGTCGACCAGGCCCACGGCCTGGGGCTGATGGTGCTGGTGGACGTGGTGTACAACCACTTCGGCCCCGACGGCAATTACCTGCACCAATACGCCAGCCCGTTCTTCCGCGAAGACCGGCAGACGCCCTGGGGCGCCGCCATCGACTTCCGCCGCCCGCAGGTGCGCGAGTACTTCATCCAGAACGCCCTGATGTGGCTGTGCGACTACCGCTGCGACGGCCTGCGCCTGGATGCCGTGCATGCCATCGACCAGCCCGACTTCCTGATCGAACTGGCGCAACGCGTGCGCGCCGCCGTGGAACCCGGCCGCCAGGTGTGGCTGGTGCTGGAAAACGAGCACAACCAGGCCGGCCTGCTGGAGCAAGGCTTCGACGCCCAGTGGAACGACGACGGCCACAATGCCCTGCACGTGCTGCTGACCGGTGAAACCGAAGGCTACTATGCCGATTACCAGCAACGCCCCATCGAGCAACTGGCGCGCTGCCTGGCCGAAGGCTTCGTGTTCCAGGGCCAGGCCAACCGCCATGGCACACCACGCGGTGAACCCAGTGGTCATTTGGCGCCCAGTTCTTTTGTATTGTTCCTGCAAAACCACGACCAGGTCGGCAACCGCGCCCTGGGCGAACGCCTGACCCGCCTGTGCCCGCCGCCGGCCTTGCGGGCGGCCACTGGCCTGCTGCTGTTGGCACCGATGATCCCGCTGCTGTTCATGGGCGACGACGATGGCAGCTGCCAGCCGTTCCTGTTTTTCACCGACTTTCATGACCAGCTGGCCGATGCCGTGCGCGAAGGCCGGCGCGGCGAATTCGCCCACTTCAACGCGTTCGCCGACCCCGAGCAACGCGCGCGTATTCCCGACCCCAACGCCGAACAGACCTTCGAAGCGTCACGCCCGCAAAACAAGGAAGTGATCGCCGGCTGGCACGGCCTGTACCAGCAACTACTCGGCCTGCGTCGCCGTCATGTCATCCCGTACCTGCCCGGTAGCCGTTCACTGGGCACCGAGGTGCACGGCGAAAAGGCGCTGACCGCACGCTGGCGCCTGGGCGATGGCAACACCCTGCGTATCGACCTGAACCTGGGCGACACACCGCAGTCCATCGAATTACCCGCAGCCTCCACTTGGCTGTTCGACAGCAGCGACACCCGACACCCCGATAGCCAACTGGCTGCCTACAGCTGCGTGGTCAGCCTGCTTCCCCCTGATCTGGAGCGTCCATGAGCGAAACCGCCCTGCACCGCTTGGCAAACCGCGTCGGGCTGAGCCGCGACTGGGTCGACGCCAACGCCCGGCCCCAGCGCGTCAGTGATGAGGTGCTGCGCAGTATCCTGGAAGGCCTGGGCCACCCGGCCGCCGATGACACCGCCATTGCCACCAGCCTGCGCGCTGTGGAGGCCGCAGAAGACAGCGAGCACCTGCCACCTCTGCTGACCGCCGACCTTGGCCAGCCGCTGGCGCTGGCACGCTACTTCAGCGCGGCCAGCGTCGCGCACTGCACCCTGGAAGACCACACCTCGCTTACCCTCAGCCTCGACGATCAGGCGCGCCTGCCCGGCGAGCTCCCCATAGGCTACCACCACGTTGAAATCGACAGCCGCCGCTTCACCGTGGCCGTGGCACCGCCGCGCTGTCACAGCCTGGAAGACAAGGTGCCGCACCCCCCGCCGCGCTGCTGGGGCTTGGCCGTGCAGCTGTACAGCCTGCGCCGCCCTGGCGACGGCGGCTACGGTGATTGCCTGGCGCTGGAGCAACTGGCCCGCTCCGCTGCCGAACGCGGCGCCGATGCCTTGGCCATCAGCCCGATCCACGCCCTGTCGGCCATCGACCAGGAACACTACAGCCCCTATTCACCCTCCAGCCGCCTGTTGCTCAACACCCTGTACGCCAGCCCCGCTGCGCTGCTGGGTGAACGGGAGGTGCGCATGGCCATCGAAGCCTGCGGCCTGGAGCAGCAACTGGAAGACCTGGAACAACGTTCACTGGTCGATTGGCCACGCGCCGCCAGCGCCCGACTGCGCCTGCTCGAAGCGCTGTACCAGGGCTTTAGCCAGGGCAACCATCCACTGCGCGCGGATTTCGACAGCTTCCGCGAAGCCGGCGGCCAGGCGCTTGAGCACCACTGCCGCTTCGAGGTACTGCAAGCACAGGCGGTAGAGCATGGCCTGGGCGCCGACTGGCGCAACTGGCCCAAGGCCTGGCACGACCCTTACCACCCGGAAGTTGAAGCTTTTGCCAACGCCTACCCGGCCAAGATCGAGTTCCATGCCTTTTGCCAATGGCTGACCGAGCGGGGCCTGCAGCGTGCGCAGGACGCCGCCCGCAGCAACGGCATGAGCGTTGGCCTGATCGCCGACCTGGCCGTGGGTGCCGACGGTGCCGGCAGCCAGGCCTGGAGCCGCCAGGACGAACTGCTGGCGGGCCTCAAGGTGGGTGCGCCGCCCGACATCCTCAACCGCGCCGGGCAGGACTGGGGCATCTGCGCGTTCTCGCCCGAAGGCCTCAAGCGCAATGGCTACCGCGCCTTCATCGAAATGCTGCGGGCCAACCTCGCCCACGCGGGCGGGCTGCGCATCGACCACGTGATGGGCCTGCGCCGGCTGTGGCTGATCCCACAGGGCGCCAAGCCCAGTGAAGGTGCCTACCTCAATTACCCACTGGACGACCTGCTGCGCCTGCTGGCGCTGGAGTCGGTGCGCCATCAGGCGATCATCCTGGGCGAAGACCTGGGCACCGTGCCCGATGGCCTGCGCGAAACCCTGGCGGAAAAAGCCGTGCTGGGCATGCGCGTGCTGCCCTTCGAGCAAGCCCAGCCCGGCCAGTTCAAGCCGATTCTCGACTGGCCGGACAACGCGCTGGCCACCACCGGCACCCACGACCTGGCGCCCTTGGCCGGCTGGCTGGAAAACCGCGACATCGACTGGAGCCATCGCTTGCAGCTGATCGATGCCGCCACCGAATTGCACTGGCGCCATGACCGCCAGAAAGAGCACGACGGCCTGCGCCGCACCCTGGAAGCCAACTACGGTGCGTTGAAGGACAACGACGCGCTGATCGATGCCGCCATCCGCTACGTCGGCCATACCCGCGCGCCGTTGGTGCTGGTGCCTTTGGAAGACCTCCTCGGTTGTGACGAGCAGCCCAACCTGCCGGGCACCACCGCCGGGCACCCCAACTGGCGCCGGCGGTTCGCCTTGCCAGTGCGCGATCTGCTGGATGACGAAGATGCCGCACGGCGCCTGGAACTGCTGGCCCAGGCCCGCGAACAGGCCTGGGAGCGTGACCGATGAAGCCCCTCACCGCGACCCTGCGCCTGCAATTTCACAGCGACTTCACCCTCGACAATGCCGTGCCGCTGGTGCCGTACTTCGCCCAGCTGGGCATCAGCCACCTGTATGCATCGCCCATCCTCAAAGCCCGTGCTGGCTCGCGCCATGGCTACGACGTGGTCGACCCGACCTGCGTCAACCCCGAGCTGGGCGGCGAGGCCGCGCTGGAGCGGTTGGTCGCCGCGTTGCGCCAGCACGGCATGGGGCTGATCCTCGACACGGTGTCGAACCACATGGCCGTGGGCGGCGCCGACAACCCCTGGTGGCAAAGCGTGCTGGCCTGGGGCCGGCGCAGCCCGTATGCAGAATTCTTCGACATCCAGTGGCATTCCAGCGACCCGCTGCTGGCCGGGCAACTGCTGCTGCCATTCCTGGGCAGCGACTATGGCGTGGCATTGAAGGATGGCGAGATACCGCTGGAATTCGACCCGCATCACGGCTTGCTGCAGGTGGCGCATTACGAGCACCGCTTCCCGATCTGCCCGATCGACTATGGCTGGATCCTGGCGCTCAGCCCGGAGCCGGCCCTGAAGGCCCTGGCCGAGCACTTCACCGCCTTGAACGACTCGGCCACGCCGCTGGCCGATGCGCTCCCGCTGCAGGCCGAGCTGGCCCGCCTGACCCGCGAGGGCGCCGACCTCGACTCGGCCCTGCTGGCGTTCGACAGCCGCAGCGAGGCCGGCTTCAAGCGCTTGCACCTGCTGCTGGAGCGCCAGACCTACCGCCTGGCCAGCTGGCGCACCGCCGCCGACGACATCAACTGGCGGCGCTTTTTCGACATCAACGAACTCGGCGGGCTGCGGGTGGAACGCACGGCGGTGTTCGAGGCCACCCACGCCAAGCTGTTCGAACTGATCGAACGCGGCCTGGTGGACGGCCTGCGCATCGACCATATCGACGGCCTTGCCGACCCGCGTGGCTACTGTCGCAAGCTGCGCCGGCGCGTCGATGGCCTGTTGGCACGCCGGCCTTTGCAGGCTGCCCTGGAACACTTCCCGATCTACGTGGAGAAGATCCTCGGCGCCAACGAGCACCTGCACCGAGACTGGCTAACCGACGGCACCACCGGCTACGAGTTCATGAACCAAATCTCGCTGTTGCAGCACGACCCGGCTGGCGAAGCGCCGCTGACGGAACTGTGGGCCAACGTCACCGAGCGCCCGGACTTCCCTGAAGAAGTGCGTCAGGCGCGCCACCTGGTGCTCAACGCCAGCCTGGCTGGAGACTGCGAATCGGTAGCCCAGGCCCTGTTGCAGGTGGCGCGCAACGACCTGATGACCCGCGACCTGACCCTGGGCGCCATTCGCCGGGCCTTGCAGGCCCTGGTGGCGCATTACCCGGTGTACCGCACCTACTTCAACGCCTGCGGGCGGCCGGCTGAAGACGAAGGTTTTTTCCAGCAAGCGTTGGCCAATGCCCTGCAAGACCTCGGCGAAGCCGACTGGCCGCTGCTGGAGCACCTTGAGCAATGGCTCGGCGGGCAAGGCTGGCGGCACCTGCCACCGGGCCGCGCCCGCAAGCAGTTGCGCCATGCTTGCGTGCGTTTCCAGCAGCTGACCGCGCCCAGTGCCGCCAAGGCCGTGGAAGACACCGCCTTCTACCGCAGTGCCCGGCTGCTGTCGCGCAACGACGTAGGCTTCGAGGCCGAACGTTTCAGCGCCTCGCCCATGCACTTCCACAACGAAGCCCAGCGGCGCCTGCGCGACTTCCCCGACAACCTGCTGGCCACCGCCACGCACGACCACAAGCGCGGCGAAGACACCCGCGCACGCCTGGCTGTGCTCAGCGAGCGCGGCCCTTGGCTGGCCAGCCGGGTAGAACATTGGCGCGAACTGGCCGAGCCCCTGCGTATGCAGCTGGACGATGGCCTTGCACCCAGCCCCGGCGACGAGCTGATGCTGTTGCAAACCCTGCTCGGCAGCTGGCCGCTGGACCTCGACCTGCACGACGGCAACGCCCTGCGCCAGTACGCCGACCGCATCCGCCAGTGGCAGCAGAAGGCCTTGCGCGAAGCCAAGCTGCGCAGCAGCTGGAGCGCCCCGAACGACGCCTACGAAAACGCCTGTGCTCGTTACATCGACCGCCTGCTGCTGGACAACGAGAACCAGCAGCTGCGCAAATCGGTGGCCGATGCCGCGCAACTGCTGGCCTGCCCCGGCGCCCTCAATGGCCTGGTGCAGGCCTTGCTACGCATGACCACGCCCGGTGTACCCGACCTGTACCAGGGCAACGAGTATTGGGACTTCAGCCTGGTCGACCCGGACAACCGTCGCGCCGTGGACTACGCTTGCAGGCGGGCCACCCTGGGCGATGCCACGCCCGCCACCGAGCTGCTGGCCCACTGGCGCGACGGCCGCATCAAGCAGGCCTTGATCGCCCGGCTGCTGGACTGCCGCCAGGCCCATGCCGACCTGTTCCGCCGCGGCGCCTACCTGCCGCTGACGGTACAAGGCCGACATGCAGACCATGTGATCGCCTTTGCCCGCCTGGGTGAAGGCGAACGCGCCATCGTCGTCGCCCCACGCCTGGCCAGTGGCCTGCTGGGCGGCGCCGCAACCCCGTTGATCCCGGCACAGAACTGGGACGACACCCGGCTGGTACTACCGTTTGCCTTGTCGCCTGCCAACTCGACGGGACTTTTCCCTTACGCGGCGGTCAGCCCTTCAAGGGAGCTGATGTTGAGCGCCGTGCTGGCGGAGTTTCCGGTCAACCTGTTGATACAACAATCTTGAGCATCAGGAGCGTCATGATGAGTGTCGATGAAAAACGTATTCGCGAATTCGCTTACCAGATCTGGGAGTCCGAGGGTAAGCCTGTAGGCGAGGAAGATCGCCACTGGGACATGGCCCGCAAGCTGGCCGAAGCTGAAGCCCTGGCACCCAAGGCGGCACCGCGCAAGAAGGCGCCGGCCAAGGCCAAGGTAGCGGCTGAGCCCAAAGCACCAGCAGAACCCAAGGTTGCTGCACTGCCGGGTGTGAAACCTGCTGCGGCGAAAAAGCCCCGGGCGGCGAAAAAACCGGCTGCCGGTTAAGCCTGCACCGGCCTCTTCGCGGGCTCGCCCGCTCCCACAGGTACAGCATCAACCTCCAGCCCTGTGGAGACCTTGTGGGAGCGGGCAAGCCCGCGAAGGGGCCGGTGCAGGACTAAACAGTTCCCCTTCAACCAAGGCCCCCTGAGGATTGCCATGAGCCCCCGCACCCCAAAGAAAACCCGCTCAGTTGCCCCATCGCGCATCCGCGAAGGCCTGCCCTTTCCCCTTGGCGCCACCTGGGATGGCCTTGGGGTCAACTTCGCCCTGTTCTCGGCCAACGCCACCAAGGTCGAGCTGTGCCTGTTCGACTCCACCGGCGAGCAGGAAATCGAACGCATCGAGCTGCCCGAATACACCGACGAGATCTACCACGGCTACCTGCCCGACGCGCACCCCGGCCTGGTCTATGGCTACCGGGTGTACGGCCCTTACGAGCCAGAGAACGGCCACCGCTTCAACCCCAACAAACTGCTGATCGACCCCTACGCCAAACAGCTGGTCGGCAGCCTGAAATGGTCCGAGGCGCTGTTCGGCTACACCATCGGCCACCCCGACGGCGACTTGTCGTTCGACGAACGCGACAGCGCGCCCTTCGTGCCCAAGTGCAAGGTGATCGATCCGGCGTTTACCTGGGGCCGCGACCAGCGCGTGCTCATCCCCTGGGAACGCACCATCATCTACGAAGCGCACACCCGCGGCATCAGCATGCGCCACCCGGCCGTACCGGAGGAACTACGTGGCACCTTTGCTGGCCTGGCCAATGACGAGTTGCTCAAGCACATCAAGGAGCTGGGCGTTTCCAGCATCGAGTTGCTGCCCATCCACGCCT
Source organism: Pseudomonas sp. FYR_2 (assembly GCF_043106425.1). Lineage (NCBI taxonomy): Bacteria > Pseudomonadati > Pseudomonadota > Gammaproteobacteria > Pseudomonadales > Pseudomonadaceae > Pseudomonas > Pseudomonas sp. FYR_2. The sequence goes on along the minus strand of NZ_JBICMM010000057.1, from coordinate 88,814 downwards.
TCGTCAACGACCAGCACTTGCTGGACAAGGGGCTGAACAACTACTGGGGCTATAACAGCATCGCCTTCTTCGCCCCCCACCCGCGCTACCTGGCCAGCGGCAAGATCGCGGAATTCAAGGAAATGGTCGCGCACCTGCACGACGCCGGGCTGGAGGTGATTCTGGACGTGGTCTACAACCACACCGCCGAAGGCAACGAGCGTGGCCCCACCCTGTCGATGCGCGGCATCGACAACGCTTCGTACTACCGCCTGATGCCGGACGACAAGCGCTACTACATCAACGATTCCGGCACCGGCAACACCCTGGACCTGAGCCACCCCTGCGTGCTGCAACTGGTCACCGACTCGCTGCGCTACTGGGCCGGCGAAATGCATGTGGATGGCTTCCGCTTCGACCTGGCAACCATCCTGGGCCGTTACCGCGAAGGCTACAGCGAGCGCCATGGTTTTCTCGTTGCCTGCCGACAGGACCCGATGCTGAGCCAGGTCAAGCTGATTGCCGAACCCTGGGACTGCGGCCCCGGCGGCTATCAGGTGGGCAATTTCGCCCCGGGCTGGGCCGAATGGAACGACCGCTTCCGCGACACCGTGCGGGCGTTCTGGAAAGGCGACGAAGGCCAGCTGGCCGACTTTGCCTCGCGCATGACCGCCTCGGGCGATATGTTCAACAACCGTGGCCGGCGCCCGTATGCCTCGGTCAACTTCGTCACCGCCCACGATGGCTTCACCCTGCGCGACCTGGTGTCGTACAACCACAAGCACAACGAAGACAACGACGAGAACAACCAGGACGGCACCGACAACAACTTGTCGTGGAACTGCGGCGTGGAAGGGCCGACCGACGACCCGGGCATCAATGCCTTGCGCATGCGCCAGATGCGCAACTACTTCGCCACCTTGCTGCTGGCCCAAGGCACGCCGATGATCGTTGCCGGCGACGAGTTCAGCCGTACCCAGCACGGCAATAACAACGCCTACTGCCAGGACAGCGAGATCGGTTGGGTGAACTGGGACCTGGACCAGGACGGCGAGGAGCTGCTGGCCTTCGTCAAACGCCTCACCCGCCTGCGCCTGGCCTACCCGGTGCTGCGCCGTTCGCGCTTTCTGGTGGGGGACTACAATGAGGCCATCGGGGTCAAGGACGTGACCTGGCTGGCGCCCGATGGCAGCGAAATGAGCGTCGAGCAGTGGGAAGACCCGCACGGGCGTTGCCTGGGCATGCTGATCGACGGCCGTGCGCAGGTCAGCGGTATTGCCCGGCCGGGTGCCGAGGCCACGGTATTGCTGATCGTCAATGCTCACCACGACATCGTGCCGTTCAAGTTGCCGGCCGTGCCCGAGGGCGAGTACTGGAGCTGTCTGGTCGATACCGACCGGCCGGAGCTGCGCAAGGGGCAACATCTGCAGTTCGACAGCACGTTCGAGGTCAAAGGGCGGTCGATGCTGCTGATGGTGTTGCAGCACGAGGAAGACTGAATCCCTTGCCAGTGGCAATGCGGTGAGCCTCTAGCAATCATTCTTCATAGCCGGGGCGCGGCAAATAGCGAACCCGGCTATGCCTTACCTGTTTATTCGATTAATCAAGGGGTTGAACCAAACCACGAAGCGTGAACAGATTCTTCACATTTTCTTGACGCAAGCGGCGTCCTCTCCTTAGCTGAAACCTTACCTAGTCGTAAATTTCTCGCGCCGGGCCTCTAGCTCGCGCCTTTGTGCGCGCTTGCACAGGCTGGCGTGCTGGTTTGGGTCGCCCTCTGTTTTGCCGTACAGCTCGTGACAACAGGCCAGGTCCTCGGGCTGTAACCCACAAAAAACAAAGGAGATCCGCCATGAAATGCACCGCGACCCCCTTGCGCTTCGACAGCATTTTCTACGCGGTTTCCACGTCGATGCTTCTGGCAACCCCGGTGGAAACGTTCGCGTACGAGCTGCAAGGTGACCCCACCTCGCCCGGCTTCTTGCAGCAGTCTGCGCTGCCGCAGCTCTCGCTAGACCCGGTCAGCGCCAGTGGCCTGAGCATCGGCACGCTGAATGCCTTTTCACAGAAGATGAGCGAACGCCACGGGCAGGCGGCACCGGACCTGGTTGCCAGACAGTGGGCGCAGTTTTTCCCGACCACCTCGCGCAACGGCGCGCAACCCCCGGAGCAGCTTGAGGCGCCCAGCCAGCAACTGATGATCGGCCCGGACCTGTTCGTGCGTGAAACGGCTGCGGGCAATGTGCACCGCGCCGGGATTTTCGTGGGGCACAACAACCTGCAAAGCAGCTTCAACGGCATGCGCCCACTGTTGGGCGACAAGCAGCGCAATGCGGTGAACCTGAGCGGGGAAAGCCTGGGCGTGTACTGGAGCATGACCCATGAACAGGGCTGGCACCTGGACGCCGTGGCCATGGGCTCGCGCATCGATGTGCTGGGGCGTGGCGAGAACGGCCAGCGCGTGGACGACAGCGGCCACGCGATGACCTTTTCGGTGGAAGGTGGGTACCCGATTCGCCTGGGTGGCAACTGGGTGATCGAGCCTCAGGCACAGTTGATCAACCAACAGTTCTTCCCCGGTAACCAGGTGCAGGAAGAAACCCTGCAGGCCTTCGACAGCCAGCCGAGCTGGAGTGGCCGGGTGGGTGCGAAATTGTCCGGGCGCTACGAAGTGCGCGGCATGCCGATTGAACCCTATGTGCGGACCAACATGTGGTATGACTTCAGCAATGCCGACGAGGTGAAGCTGGACCAGGTCGACAAGATCTCCAGCTCGCGCTACTCGACCACGGTGGAATTGGGCTTGGGGCTGGTGGCGCGGGTGACACCTTTGGTGGCCTTGTTTGTGAGCGCCGATTACAGCAGTGATGTAGATGACAATGATTTGAATGGGCTGATTGGTAGCCTTGGGGTGCGGATGCGGTGGTAGGCCTGTGCCATTGTTGGGGCTGCGCAGCAGCCCCAACAATCTCAAGCCGGTTTCATTATCAGTACCCCAAGCGGCGGCAAGTTGAGGGCTAGCGACAATGGCTGCCCATGACTGGCCACTGCCTCACTGGCCACCACCCCCAGATTGCCCACATTAGACCCGGCATACAGCTCAGCATCGCTGTTCAACAACTCCTGCCAACGCTCACCAAAGGGCACGCCAATCCGATACCCCTCACGCGGCACCGGGGTGAAGTTGGCCACCACCAGCACCGGCTCGCCACTGCTGCTCCAGCGCAACCAGGCGTACACGCTGTTCTGCGCATCATCACCGATTAGCCACTGGAAGCCCTGCGGCTGGCAGTCCTGCTCATGCAGTGCGGGCACCTCGCGGTACAGCCGGTTAAGATCGCTTACCAGCCGCTGCACGCCTTGGTGCTCGGGGTACTGCAACAGGTACCAGTCCAGTTCGCTGTCATGGTTCCACTCACGCCACTGGCCGAACTCGCAGCCCATGAACAGCAGCTTCTTGCCCGGGTGCGCCCACATGAAAGTGAGGTAGGCACGCAGGTTGGCGAACTTCTGCCAGCGGTCGCCGGGCATCTTGTCGATCAGCGAATGCTTGCCATGCACCACTTCGTCGTGGGAGATGGGCAGGATGAAGTGCTCGGAGTAGGCATAGATCAGCCCGAAGCTCATCTCGTTGTGGTGATAGGTGCGGTGCACCGGGTCGTTCTGGATGTAATGCAGGGTGTCGTGCATCCAGCCCATGTTCCACTTGTAGGCAAAGCCCAGCCCGCCTTGCTGGGTGGGCTGGCTGACACCGGGCCAGGCGGTGGATTCCTCGGCGATGATGAGCGCGCCCGGGGCCTCGTGGGCCGCCACGCCGTTGAGGTGGCGGATGAAGTCGATGGCTTCCAGGTTTTCACGCCCGCCGTAGCGGTTGGGCACCCACTCGCCGGCCTTGCGCGAGTAGTCGCGGTACAGCATGGAAGCCACCGCATCGACCCGCAGGCCATCGATGTGGAAGTGCTTCAACCAGTGCAGGGCCGAGGCCATCATGAAGCCGCGCACTTCGTTGCGGCCCAGGTTGTAGATCAGGGTGTTCCAGTCCTGGTGGTAGCCCTCCAGAGGGTTGTCGTATTCGTACAGGGCGGTGCCGTCGAAGCGCGCCAGGCCGTGTTCATCGGTGGGGAAATGCGCAGGCACCCAGTCCAGCAGCACGCCAATGCCGCCCTGGTGGCAGGCATCGACGAAGGCGGCGAAGTCCTCGGCACTGCCGTAGCGAGATGTAGGCGCGAACATCGACAGCGGCTGGTAGCCCCAGGAGCCGCCGAACGGATGCTCCATGATCGGCAGCAGTTCGATGTGGGTGAAGCCCAGTTGCTGCACGTAAGGCACCAGGCGCTCGGCCAGTTCGCGCCAGTTGTAATAGCGCCCGACTTCGCCCGCTTCATCCAGCTCGCAGCGCCACGACCCGGGGTGCAGCTCGTAGATCGAAAGCGGCGCGTTATAGGCATGGCGCTGCGCGCGCTGTGCCATCCAGTCGTGGTCCTGCCAATCGTAGCTCAGCGCATGGGCAACCTTGGACGCGGTGCTCGGCGGCAATTCGGTGGCGCGGGCCAGCGGGTCGGCCTTCAGCGGCAGAATACCCTCCTTGCCCAGCACCTCAAATTTGTAGGTTTCGCCCACGCCCAGGCGCGGCACGAACAGCTCCCACACCCCGGCGCTGTGGCGCAGGCGCATGGGGTGGCGGCGGCCGTCCCAATTGTTGAAATCACCGACTACCGACACCCTGCGGGCATTGGGCGCCCACACCGAGAAGCACACGCCGTCGATGCCCTCGACCTGGATCGGCTGGGCGCCGAAACGCCCGGACAAATCGCGGTGGTTACCTTCGGCGAACAAATAAAGGTCCATGTCGCCCAGCTGTGGGCCGAAGCTGTAGGGGTCTTCAGTCACCTGCTCGCCGCCGGCCCAGCCGATGTGCAACAGGTAGGGCTGTGCCTCATCAAGGTGCGCGCTGAACAACCCAGGCAGGCTACCCTGCTCCATTTCGGCAAGAATGCGCCCGTCATGCCGCGCCAGGATGCGCACATTCAGGGCGTTGGGCAGAAAGGCGCGAACCACCTGCCCGCCCGCGCCGTCGCCATGGGGGCCGAGTACCGCAAATGGATCGGCGTGTTCGGCGCGGGCCAGGGCGTCGAGGTCCCGTTGCCGAAGGCCACCGTTTTCACGCGTTGTAACGTTCATTCTGACTCTCCCCAGGTACTGATCAGTCCATGCAGGCCATGCAAAGGCACGGCCAGCCAGCTTGGACGGTTCTCGGCTTCGTATGTAATTTCGTAGGCGGCTTTTTCCAGGCAGAACAGTTCCAGTGCGGCGCGCTCGCCCTGGGCCTGTTGCCAGGCATGGGGCATGGCCGCGGTGGCCAGGCCATAGGCTTCGACGAAGGCGTGGCGCGACTGATGCAGGTACTGCCGGGCAACCCGCTGACGCGCCTGGCGCGCCGGGCCGGAAAGGTCGACCGCAGACGCGCTGCGCAAGATCATGGCAGCAGCATAGTCGAAGGATCGCAGCACGCCGCTCACATCCTTGTACGGGCTGTGTTTAGCCCGGCGCTCTTGCAGTGAGCGGGACGGTTCGCCTTCAAAATCGATCAGGTAAGCGTCGCCCTGCACCACCAGCACCTGGCCCAGATGGAGGTCGCCGTGCACGCGCATCAGCAGGCCACCCTGGGCCTGCCCGGCCAGCTGGCTGATGTGTTGGGCCAGGCCGTCGCGTTGTTGCTGCAGGTCGTCGACTAAGGCCTGGCTGTCACTGTCGAGGTTGTCGCGGTGCTGGGCCAGCACGTCGAGGGCGCGGGTCAGTTCGGCGCTGATCTGCGTGGCCCAGTGCTGGCTGTCGCTGGCATCACTGGGGCGCGGGCGGAACGCCTCATCGTCGGTGGGTGCGGCCAGCAGCAGGTGCATTTCACCCAGGCGCTGCCCAAGCAAGGCGGCGAAGCCGCTGAGTTCGGCCAACGCGTCGGTGTGCGGCTCGACATCATTGGCGGTGGGCTCCATCTGGTCGCGGATCGCCCGCTCCAAGGTGTTCTGGGTCCAGGCCCAGGCATCGCCCTGGTTGTTCAGGTAGCCCTGGGCAATCATCAGCAAATGGGGCGTATGTTGTTCGTCTACCCGGCTGACCCAGGCCAGCAACGGCGAGATATTGGCAAAGCCGGCAGCGGTGAGGTAGGCACTCATTTCCAGTTCGGGGTGGATACCCGGGTTGACCCGGCGGATCAGCTTGAGCACCACCCGGTCGCCGATCACCACCGAACTGTTGGACTGTTCGGCGCTGAGGTAGCGCACTGCACTTTCGTCGTTCAACGCCAGGCCTGCCAACGGCGCCGTGCTTTCGAAACGCAGCTCACCCTCGCCGTTGCCACACGGCAGGCTAATGCCCTCCTGGCAGGCGCGCAGCACGGCGCGGATGAAAGGTTCGAGGACGAAGGCATCGGTGATCAGGCCGACCTGATGGGCGCGGCGCACCCGCGACAGGGCCAGTTGCTGCGGCAGCGCGGTGTTGATGTCCTCTTCACGCAGCAGGCCGAACGGCAGCTGATACCGATTGGCCGTGCCGTCGCTGAGCACTTCGATTTCGCTGAGCAGAACCGGCGTGGTGGCGGTGCCGAAGCGTACGCCGTAGCACAGCCTGACGGCGTCGATTGGCCCTTCCTTGCCCGCGAACCAGCGCCGTTTTGGCAGGTATTGCGGCAGGATGCTGTGTTGAAGGGTGTCGCTTGACGGAGCCTCCAGCAATTCTTCCAAGCGTTTGCGCAGCACTAGCGTAGTCAATTCGGGTAACCCCTCGGTGGCCTGGACGTGCCAACTGGGCATGCGGTCGTGGGGAGTCAGCAGGAACCAGTAGAAGGCATAGGGTGGCAAGGTGAGCAGGAACGGCAACTGGCCTATCGGCGGGAAGGCGCTGCCGCCGAGCATCTCCACCGGTACTTTGTCGGCGTAGTGTGACAATTCCAGTTCGGCGGCCTGGGCGGCACGGGAAACGTTGGCCACGCACAGGATCACCTCGGTATTGCCTTCAGCATCGGTGTGCTCGCGGATATAGGCGAGGATGCGCCGGTTGCTGGGCGTGAGCGTGCGCAAGCTGCCGCGGCCAAAGGCCTTCTGCTGCTTACGCACCGCCAGCATGCGCCGCGTCCAGTTCAGCAATGAATGCGGGTCGTGGCTTTGGGCTTCGACGTTGACGGTCTGGTAGCCGTACAGCGGGTCCATGATCGGCGGCAACACCAGGCGCTGCGGGTCGGCACGCGAAAAGCCGCCGTTGCGGTCTGGCGACCATTGCATGGGCGTGCGCACCCCATCGCGATCACCCAGGTAGATGTTGTCGCCCATACCCAGTTCGTCGCCGTAGTACAAGGTCGGTGTGCCGGGCATCGACAGCAGCAGGCTGGTGAGCAGCTCGATACGCCGGCGGTCACGCTGCAGCAGTGGCGCCAGGCGCCGGCGGATCCCCAGGTTGATGCGGGCGCGGCGGTCTTCGGCGTAGTAGTTCCACAGGTAGTCGCGCTCACGGTCGGTGACCATTTCCAGGGTCAGCTCATCGTGGTTGCGCAGGAAGATCGCCCATTGGCAGTTGGCGGGGATTTCCGGCGTCTGGCGCAGGATGTCGGTGATCGGAAAACGGTCCTCCATGGCCAGGGCCATGTACATGCGCGGCATCAGCGGGAAATGGAAGGCCATGTGGCACTCGTCGCCTTCGCCTTCGCCGAAGTACGGCCGGGTGTCTTCGGGCCACTGGTTGGCCTCGGCCAGCAGCATGCGATCGGGGTAATTGGCGTCGATCTCGGCGCGGATGGCCTTCAGGACATCGTGGGTTTCTGCGAGGTTTTCGTTGTTTGTGCCGTCGCGTTCGATCAGGTAGGGGATGGCATCCAGGCGCAAGCCATCGACGCCCAGGTCGAGCCAGAAACGCATGACGCCGATCACCGCCTTGAGCACCTGCGGATTGTCGAAATTGAGGTCGGGCTGGTGCGAATAGAAGCGGTGCCAGAAGTACTGGCCGGCGACCGGGTCCCAGGTCCAGTTGGACTTTTCGGTGTCGAGAAAGATGATGCGCGTGCCGTCGTACTTCTGGTCATCGTCGGACCACACATAGAAATCGCGCGCCTTGCTGCCGCGCTTGGCATGGCGGGCACGCTGGAACCACGGGTGCTGGTCGCTGGTGTGGTTGATGACCAGCTCGGTGATCACCCGCAGGCCGCGCTTGTGGGCCTCGGCGATGAAACGACGGGCGTCAGCCAGGCTGCCGTAATCAGGGTGCACGGCCTTGTATTCGGCGATGTCGTAACCGTCGTCGCGCCGTGGCGAGGGGTAGAACGGCAGCAGCCACAAGGTGTTGACGCCCAGCTCGGCGATGTAGTCGAGCTTGCTGATCAGGCCGGCGAAGTCGCCGATGCCGTCGTTGTTCGAATCGAAGAACGACTTGATGTGCAGCTGGTAGATGACGGCGTCCTTGTACCACAGCGGGTCGTCGATGAAGGCTGCCGGGCGGGAACGCTTGGCCATGGGGGACTCCTCTCTGTCCTCGGTTTCGCACTCTCTCTGTGGGAGCGGGCTTGCCCGCGAACACCGGCGAAGCCGGTGCCATAGACCGCGGCGCCTGCTTCGCGGGCAAGCCCGCTCCCACAGGGGATGTGGTGTGCCGTACTAATGGGCCTTTTCGATACGCCAGATACCGAATGGCTGGTGCCAGGGTTCGATGCGCATGAACTGGGTCTTGCCGTACCACGACCAGCGATGACCGTTCATCAGGTCTTCGCCATGGGTTTCGGCGTTGTCGTCCAGGCCCAGCTCCCACAGCGGCAGCTCGAAATGGGCCTCCTGGGCGTTGTGCGGGTCGAGGCTGATGGCCACCAGGATGTAGTTGTCGCGCTCGGGAGTGCGTTTGGCAAAGTACAGGATGTTGTCGTTCCAGCAGTTGAAGAACGCCACGCCCAGGTGGGTCTGCAAGGCGCGGTTCTGGCGGCGGATGCGGTTGAGCTGGGCGATCTCGGCAATGATGTTGCCGGGTTGGGTGAAGTCCCGTGGGCGGATTTCGTATTTCTCCGAATCCAGGTACTCCTCCTTGCCCGGCAGCGGCGTGCCTTCGCACAGTTCAAAGCCCGAATACATGCCCCACAGGCCCGAGCCCATGGTGGCCAGTGCGGCGCGGATGAGGAAGCCGGCACGGCCGGAGGTATGCAGGAAGTACGGGTTGATATCCGGCGTGTTGACGAAAAAATTGGGCCGGTAGCACTGGCTCCACGGCGGCTGGTTGAGCTGCTCGTAGAACTCGCGCAGCTCCTGTTTGGTGTTACGCCAGGTGAAATAGGTATAGCTCTGCGCATAGCCGACCTTGCCTAGCCGCGCCATCATGGCCGGCCGGGTGAAGGCCTCGGCGAGGAAGATCACGTCCGGATGCCGGGCGCGCACGTCGGCAATCAGCCATTGCCAGAACGGCAGCGGTTTGGTGTGCGGGTTGTCGACACGGAAGGTTTTCACGCCCTCCTCCACCCAGCCGATGATCACATCGCGCAGGGCCAGCCACAGGCTCGGCACCGCGTCGGGGGCGTAGAAGTCGACGTTGACGATGTCCTGGTACTTTTTCGGCGGGTTCTCGGCATAGCGGATGGTGCCGTCCGGGCGCCAGCTGAACCAGCCTGGGTGCTCCTTGAGCCAGGGGTGGTCCTGGGAGCACTGGATGGCGAAGTCGAGGGCGATCTCCAGGCCGTGCTCGGCAGCCGCAGCCACCAAGCGGCGGAAGTCGTCGCGGCTGCCCAGTTGCGGGTGAATCGCATCGTGGCCACCTTCGGCGCTGCCGATGGCGTAAGGGCTGCCCGGGTCGCCCGGCTGGGCCGTGAGTGCGTTGTTGCGGCCTTTGCGGTGTTGCATGCCAATGGGGTGGATGGGCGGGAAGTACAGCACGTCGAAGCCCATGTCGCGGATCATCGGCAGGCGTTCATGCACATCGTTGAACGTGCCGTGGCGCTTGGGGTCGTCAGTGATCGAGCGTGGGAACAGCTCGTACCAGCTGGCAAACTGGGCTGCCGGGCGGTCGACATCAACGGGGAATTCACGGCTGCGGGCCAGGTAGCTGCGGTGTTCGGCCTCACTCATCAGGCGTGCGGTGGCCGGGTCGAGAAACAGCGCTACCTGGTCGTCGGTGCCGAGTGTGGCCAGGCGCTGCTGCGTGGCCTGTAGTTCATCACGCAGGGCGCCTTTGCACAGGTCGATGCCTTTGCCCAGCATCAACCGGCCCTCTTCCAGCTCCAGCGTGACCTCGACACCGGCGTGGTACTTTTTCTCCAGGTCGTGGCAATAGGTGGCGAAGGGGTCGACCCAGGCTTCGATGCTGAACAGGTGTGGGCCCAGCTCGGTGGGGGTGAATTCGGCCAGCCAAAGGTCGTTGCCCGGTGAGTGCATGGGCACGCAATGCCAGCGCCGGCTGTTGGCCTGCCGCCAGCTGAGCATCACCGCCAGGCGATCGTGACCATCGCAATAGACCTTGCTGCTGACCGCCACCGGCTGGCCGCTGATGGCCTTGGCGGCGAAGGTGCCGGCTTCGAGCACGGGTTGGGTGTCTTCGATCACGATACGCGGCGCCAGCAGCGCCTGGGACAGACTGATGGCCTGGTTTGCGTGATCATTCGCCGTGGGCACGCTTTCAAAGGGCTCGTTACGTGACATCGACCTTGCTCCCTCAGGCTGGTGGCGGTAAGGGTTCAGAGCCGGGCATACACGCGGGGTTCAAAAAAATTGAGCGAACGGCAGCTGCGCGAAGTCGAAGCCTGCAGCCCCTCTTCATTCACCCACGCGAGGTCAGGCCATGAACATTCCCATTCCACCGGAAACCCCCGATCCCAACATCGACGACCCCAGCTTGCCGCCGCCCGTGCCGGAAGAAGAGCCGGACGAGTTGCCGATCAAGCCGACTGTGCCACCGACAGTGGGCGACCCGCCGAGTCAGGAGCCGCCGGTGAAAGCCTAAGGGTAGACCAGGTTTTTGCACTGGCAGGTATGCTCCCACAGGGACCGCGCGGCACCCTGTGGGGGTTTACCCGCGAAAGGGCCGGCACAGCCAGTACATCAACCCGCTGATACCGCCGAAATCTCCGCCACACTGATCTCCCGCATGCGGAACTTCTGCACCTTGCCCGTCACCGTCATCGGGTATTCGTCAACGAAACGGATATGCCGTGGCACCTTGAAGTGTGCGATGCGTGCCTTGCACCAGCTCAGCAGCTCTTCCACGGTGGCGCTGTGCCCAGGGTGCAACTTGATCCAGGCGACAATTTCTTCACCATAGCGGCTGCACGGAATGCCGATCACCTGCGCATCGGCCACCGCCGGGTGGGTGTAGAAGAACTCTTCCAGCTCACGCGGGTAAATGTTCTCACCGCCACGAATGATCATGTCCTTGTTGCGCCCAACGATGCGCACGTACCCGTGCGCGTCCATCACCGCCAGGTCGCCCGAGTGCATCCACCCCGCCGGGTCGATGGCGTCCGCCGTGGCTTGAGGGTTGTTCCAGTAACCCAGCATCACGCTGTAACCACGGGTGCACAGCTCGCCGATCTCACCGCGCGGGACGATGCAGCCGTCGGCGTCCACCAGTTTGTTCTCCAGCTGCGGCTGGGTGCGGCCGACGGTGGTCACGCGCAGCTCCAACTCATCATCGGGGCCGGTTTGCAGCGATACCGGGCTGGTTTCGGTCATGCCGTAGGCAATTTGCACTTCGGCCATGTGCATCTGGTCGATGACCCGGCGCATGACTTCGATCGGGCAAGTGGCACCGGCCATGATGCCGCTGCGCAGGGTCGACAGGTCCATTTGCGCACGCAAAGGGTGGTCGAGCATGGCGATGAACATGGTCGGCACGCCGTACAGGATGCTGGCACGCTCCTCGGCCACGGCGCGCAGGGTGAGCTCGGCGTCGAAGGCATCGTTGGGGTAGATCATGGTGCTGCCGTGGGTGATGCAACCGAGGTTGGCCATGACCATGCCGAAGCAGTGATACAGCGGCACCGGGATCACCATGCGGTCGTGCTCGGTCAGGCCCAGGCTTTCGCCGACCATGAAGCCGTTGTTGAGGATGTTGTAGTGGCTGAGCGTGGCGCCTTTGGGCGCGCCGGTGGTGCCGGAGGTGTACTGGATGTTCACCGGCTGGTCGAACTGCAGGCTTTGCTGACGAGCGGTATAGGCTTCTGTCGAGGTCTGTCCTGCCCTCTCAACCAGCGCTTGCCAAGGCAGGAAGCCGCCAGGCGGGTTGGCCGCCAGGCTGATGACCCCGCGCAACTCGGGCAGGCGCTCGCAGGCCAGTTCACCTGGCGTGGCACTGGCCAGTTCCGGCGCCAATTCCTGGACCATGGCGTGATAATCGGAGGTCTTGAAGGCATCGGCGCACACCAGCCAGCGGCAGCCGGACTGGCGCAACACGTATTCCAGTTCGCCCACGCGGTAGGCGGGGTTAATGTTGACGAGAATGGCGCCGACCTTGGCGCTGGCCAGCTGCAGGATGCACCACTGCGCGCAGTTGGGTGACCAGATGCCGACCCGGTCCCCAGTGTTGACGCCCAGGGCCATCAGGGCGCGGGCATGGGTATCGACCTGCTCGCCCAGCTGTCGCCAGCTGTAGCGCAACCCCTGATGACGCGACACCAGCGCCTCGCTGTCAGTACAGCGGGCCACGGTGGCATCGAAGGCCTGGCCGATGGTCTGGGTCAGCAAGGCTTGGTCCTGGCGACCGCGGGTATAGCTCGGTTGACTCATGGGTGTCCCTTCTTGTGGTTGTTCTGGGCACGGCTGAAGCAGCGGGAATACTCTGGCGCAGATTTACGTTTACGTAAAGGTGATGAGTAGATTGACAGTGATCGCATGCAGGTTTACGTTAACGTAAAGGTGATCAACAGCACCGGGCTTGCTGGCATGGCACCGACCCTGTGGGAGCGGGTTCACCCGCGAATGCGATCAGTCAGGCAATGACGGTGACCCTGCTGAAGCATTCGCGGGTGAACCCGCTCCCACAGGGCCGGTGTAAAGGCCTTGAGCTACGGTGTAACCCAATTTCAAGAACAAGAAGGTGCCCCAGCATGCATTACCCCTCCCTGAACTTCGCCCTGGGCGAAACCATCGACATGCTCCGCGACCAGGTCCGCGCCTTCGTCGCGACCGAACTGGCCCCGCGCGCCGCACAAATCGACCACGATAACCTGTTCCCCGCCGACATGTGGCGCAAGTTCGGCGACATGGGCCTGCTGGGCATCACCGTGCCGGAAGAGTACGGCGGCGCCGGCCTGGGCTACCTGGCCCACGTGGTGTCGATGGAAGAAATCAGCCGTGGCTCGGCCTCGGTGGCCCTGTCGTACGGCGCCCACTCCAACCTGTGCGTCAATCAGATCAACCGCAACGGCACCCATGAGCAGAAGCTCAAGTACCTGCCCAAGCTGATCAGCGGCGAGCACATCGGCGCGCTGGCCATGAGCGAGCCCAATGCCGGCTCCGACGTCGTGTCGATGAAGCTGCGTGCCGAGAAGCGCGGCGATCATTATGTGCTCAACGGCAGCAAGACCTGGATCACCAACGGCCCCGACGCCAACACCTACGTGATCTATGCCAAGACCGACCTGGACAAAGGCCCGCACGGCATCACCGCCTTCATCGTCGAACGTGACTGGAAAGGTTTCAGCCGCAGCAACAAGTTCGACAAACTGGGCATGCGCGGTTCCAACACCTGCGAGCTGTTCTTCGACAGTGTTGAAGTGCCGCAAGAGAACATTCTCGGCCAGCTCAACGGTGGCGTGCGCGTGCTGATGAGTGGCCTGGACTACGAGCGCGTGGTGCTGTCCGGCGGCCCGACCGGCATCATGCAAAGCTGCATGGACCTGGTGGTCCCCTACATTCATGACCGCAAGCAGTTCGGCCAGAGCATCGGCGAGTTCCAGCTGATCCAGGGCAAGATCGCCGACATGTACACCCAGCTCAATGCCAGCCGTGCCTACCTGTACGCCGTGGCCCAGGCCTGCGACCGTGGCGAGACCACCCGCAAGGACGCCGCCGGGGTCATCCTGTACACCGCCGAACGCGCCACGCAAATGGCCCTGGAGGCGATCCAGATTCTCGGTGGCAACGGCTACATCAACGAATTCCCGGCCGGTCGCCTGCTGCGCGACGCCAAGCTGTACGAAATCGGTGCCGGCACCAGCGAAATCCGCCGGATGCTGATCGGCCGCGAACTGTTCAACGAAACCCGCTGAACATAAAGGACGGGCGCACATGGCTACCTTGCACACCCAGATCAACCCGCGTTCGGCGGAGTTCGCCGGCAACAGCGCGGCCATGCTTGAACAGGTCCAGGCCCTGCGCGGCCTGCTTGCCCAGGTGGCCCAGGGCGGCGGGCCCAAAGCCCAGGAGCGGCACACCTCACGCGGCAAGTTGCTGCCACGCGAGCGTATCGACCGCCTGCTGGACCCAGGCTCGCCGTTCCTCGAAATCGGCCAGTTGGCCGCTCATGAGGTGTACGGCGAAGACGTGCCGGCTGCGGGCGTGATAGCGGGTATCGGCCGCGTCGAAGGCGTGGAATGCATGATCGTGGCCAACGACGCCACGGTCAAAGGCGGTTCGTACTACCCGCTGACAGTGAAAAAGCACCTGCGCGCGCAGACCATCGCCCTGCAAAACCGCTTGCCATGCATTTACCTGGTGGACTCGGGCGGCGCCAACCTGCCACGCCAGGACGAAGTATTCCCGGACCGCGAACACTTCGGCCGGATCTTCTTCAACCAGGCCAACATGAGCGCGCAGGGCATCCCGCAGATCGCCGTGGTGATGGGGTCGTGCACCGCTGGCGGTGCGTATGTGCCGGCCATGGCCGACGAAGCGATCATGGTGCGCCAACAGGCAACGATCTTCCTCGCCGGCCCGCCGCTGGTAAAAGCCGCCACCGGTGAGGTGGTCAGCGCCGAAGACCTCGGCGGCGCCGATGTGCATTGCCGCACCAGCGGCGTGGCCGACCACTATGCCGACAACGACGAACACGCCCTGGCGATCGCCCGGCGCAGCGTGGCCAACCTTAACTGGCACAAACTGGGCAAGCTGCAGCGCCTGGCGCCGGTGGCGCCGCTGTATGCGGCCGACGAGCTGTATGGCGTGGTGCCGGCCGATGCCAAGCAACCGTTCGATGTACGTGAGGTGATCGCCCGGCTGGTCGATGGCTCGGTGTTCGATGAGTTCAAGGCGCTGTTCGGCACCACCCTGGTGTGCGGCTTCGCCCACCTGCATGGCTACCCGGTGGCGATTTTGGCCAACAACGGCATCCTGTTCGCCGAAGCCGCGCAAAAAGGCGCGCACTTCATCGAGCTGGCCTGCCAGCGCGGCATTCCGCTGCTGTTCCTGCAGAACATCACCGGCTTCATGGTCGGCAAGAAGTACGAAGAAGGCGGCATCGCCAAGCACGGTGCCAAGCTGGTGACCGCCGTGGCCTGCGCCCAGGTGCCCAAGTTCACGGTCATCATCGGCGGCAGCTTCGGCGCCGGCAACTATGGCATGTGCGGCCGCGCCTACGACCCGCGCTTCCTGTGGATGTGGCCCAATGCACGCATTGGCGTGATGGGCGCCGAACAGGCCGCAGGCGTGCTGGCCCAGGTCAAGCGCGAGCAAAGTGAGCGTAGCGGCCAGCCGTTCAGTGCCGAGGACGAGGCCAGGCTCAAGCAGCCGATCCTCGACCAGTACGAGCACCAGGGCCACCCTTACTACTCCAGCGCCCGCCTGTGGGACGACGGTGTCATCGACCCGGCACAAACCCGCGACGTGCTTGGCCTGGCGTTGTCTGCCGCGCTGAACGCGCCGATCGAACAGAGCCGCTTCGGCATTTTCCGGATGTGACCCATGAGCGATTTCAGCACCCTCGAAGTGATCCGCGACCCACGCGGTTTCGCCACCCTGTGGCTGAGCCGCGAGGACAAGAACAACGCCTTCAATGCGCAGATGATCCGCGAGCTGATCGTGGCCATCGACCAGTTGGCCGAAGACGCCAGCCTGCGCTTCGTGCTGCTGCGCGGCCGTGGCCGGCACTTCAGCGCCGGCGCCGACCTGGCCTGGATGCAGCAATCGGCGCAGCTGGATTTCAACACCAACCTGGATGATGCCCACGAACTGGGCGAACTGATGTACGCCCTGCACCGCCTCAAGGCCCCAACCCTGGCCGTGGTGCAAGGTGCAGCCTTTGGCGGCGCGCTGGGCCTGATCAGTTGCTGCGACATGGCCATTGGCGCCGAAGACGCCCAGCTGTGCCTGTCGGAAGTACGCATCGGCCTGGCCCCGGCAGTGATCAGCCCGTTCGTGGTCAAGGCGATCGGTGAACGCGCCGCGCGCCGCTATGCCCTCACTGCCGAGCGTTTCAGTGGCGTGCGGGCCCGCGAGCTGGGTTTGTTGGCCGAGGTGTATCCGGCCAGCGAACTGGACGCTCAGGTCGAAGCCTGGGTAACCAACCTGCTGCAGAACAGCCCGCAGGCGTTGCGCGCCACCAAGGACCTGCTGCGCGAAGTGGACGACGGCGAATTCAGCCCGGCCCTGCGGCGCTACTGCGAGAACACCATCGCCCGCATCCGCGTCAGCGCCGAAGGCCAGGAAGGCCTGCGCGCCTTCCTGGAAAAACGCCGCCCCGCCTGGCAAACCGATGACAAGAAGGAGCCGCGCCCATGAGCCGCCCCGTTTTGACCACCCTGCTGGTCGCCAACCGCGGCGAAATCGCCTGCCGGGTAATGCGCACCGCCAAGGCCATGGGCCTGACCACCGTCGCCGTGCACAGCGCCACCGACCGTGACGCCCGGCACAGCCGCGAAGCGGATATCCGCGTTGACCTGGGCGGCACCAAGGCCGCCGAAAGTTACCTGCTGGTCGACAAACTGCTGGCCGCCGCCAAGGCCAGTGGCGCCCAGGCCATCCACCCGGGCTATGGCTTCCTGTCCGAGAACGCAGGCTTCGCACGCGCCATAGAACAGGCCGGGCTGATCTTCCTCGGCCCACCGGCCAACGCCATCGATGCCATGGGCAGCAAGTCGGCAGCCAAGGCGCTGATGGAGGCTGCCGGGGTGCCGCTGGTGCCGGGCTACCACGGTGAAGGGCAGGACCTGGACACCTTCCGCGCCGCTGCCGAACGCATTGGCTACCCGGTGCTGCTCAAGGCCAGTGCCGGCGGCGGCGGCAAGGGCATGAAAGTGGTCGAGGAAGAAAGCCAGCTGGCCGACGCCCTGGCTTCGGCCCAGCGTGAAGCCCAGTCGTCGTTCGGCGATGCGCGCATGCTGGTTGAAAAGTACGTGCTCAAGCCGCGCCACGTAGAGATCCAGGTGTTCGCCGACCAGCACGGCAACTGCCTGTACCTCAACGAACGCGACTGCTCCATTCAGCGCCGCCACCAGAAAGTGGTCGAAGAAGCCCCAGCCCCTGGCTTGTCGCCTGAACTGCGCCGGGCCATGGGTGAGGCTGCGGTGCGTGCCGCCCAGGCCATCGGCTACGTGGGTGCCGGCACGGTCGAGTTCCTGCTCGACGCCCGTGGCGAGTTCTTCTTCATGGAAATGAACACCCGCCTGCAGGTGGAACACCCGGTCACCGAGGCCATCACCGGTCTGGACCTGGTGGCCTGGCAGATTCGCGTGGCCTGCGGTGAGGCGTTGCCGATTACCCAGGAACAGGTGCCGCTGATCGGCCATGCCATCGAAGTGCGCTTGTATGCCGAAGACCCGGCCAACGAATTCCTGCCGGCGACCGGCAAGCTGGCGCTGTACCGTGAGTCGGCGCCGGGTGAAGGCCGGCGGGTGGACAGCGGGGTCGGTGAAGGTGACGTGGTATCGCCGTTCTACGACCCGATGCTGGGCAAGCTGATCGCCTGGGGCGAAGACCGCGAACAGGCACGCCTGCGCTTGCTGGCCATGCTCGACGAGTTCGCCATTGGCGGGCTGAAGACCAACATCGCCTTCCTGCGCCGCATTCTGGCCCACCCGGCATTTGCTGAAGCTGAGTTGGATACCGGCTTCATTCCGCGCCACCAGGAGGTGTTGCTACCAGCGCCAAACGCACTGCCGGCCAGCTTCTGGGAAGCCGCAGCCGAAGCCTGGCTGCAAGGCCAGGCCGGGCATCAGCGTGATGACGACCGCCGTTCGCCGTGGGGTGAGCGCAACGGTTTGCGCCTGGGCCTGCCCGCACGCACCAGCCTGCACCTGGTAAGCAGTGGCCAGGACCAGGCGGTTGCCCTGGAGCGCAGCGCTACGTCCACCTACCAGCTGGAGGGCGAACAGCTGGTGCATGATCAGGCCGGTGTGCGCCGCCAGCACCTGGCGATCCGCCGGGGTGGCACGCTTTACCTGCACTGGGATGGCGAGATGCACGCCATCGAGGCCTTCGACCCGATTGCCGAAGCCGAGGCCAGCCACAGCCATCAGGGCGGCTTGGGCGCGCCCATGAACGGCAGCATCGTGCGGGTATTGGTCGAGCCAGGGCAAGTGGTAGAAGCAGGTGCCGCGCTGGTGGTGCTGGAGGCCATGAAGATGGAGCACAGCATTCGTGCGCCACATGGCGGGACGGTGAAGGCGCTGTTCTGCCAGGAAGGGGATATGGTCAGCGAAGGGACAGTGCTGGTCGAGCTGACAGAGTGAGGTCAGCGGGGGCTGCTTTGCAGCCCCTTCATTCTAGAAGGCACCGTGCACTCGCACGACCACTCCAAGAAACTCGCAACCTTCTTCACAGAGCAGCGTCGGGTAGTTGTTATTGAGGGCCTTCAGGTACCGCTGCCCGCCGTCCTCAGCCAACTCGCGAAAAATCGCCGGTTTGCCCGGCTGACGAGCGATAACCAAACGCCCCCCCTCAACTTCCACCCCAGGATCAACCAGCATCCGCATGCCCTGTGGCACACTGCGACCACTGACGGCGCTCATCGCGTCGTTCTCAACTGTCAGCCAGAATGCTTTGCCTTGGGCCAGGTAATCCGTCTGTTCGAACACGCTGGGCTCCTCAACATCTGTAGCACCCAACTCACTCCAGTCCTTGACCGGGTAGCGGAAACACACGATGTACTGCATGAGGTCCAGGTCGTCCTCGGCATCATCCACCCCGTAGGCGCCACGGTCCTCGCCAACCTGGCCCTGAATGCGCAGCTGCAGGCTGACGTTGTAATGGGGCATGCCAATCTCGACAAACGTGCGGTTCATCGACTCGATTTTCGGCTGACGCCGCTTGTTCACCCAATGCCCCACACTGCCTTGAGACACACCAACGCGCTCGGCAAGCTGCTCCTGGGTAAGCCCTAGCTCCTCCATCCGGTCACGGACGAGGGCAATCCATTTATCCATATTCATCGCTGGCACGATACGGGCTGCCCTGAACCGCTCAATAAACATTCAGTATTATTTATCAAAGGGCGAAAAAATACTTCAGGTATTAGTATTGGTTTCACCCCTACCTTTACTGGCTCTAGCAGGTATCAGGATGAAACCACCGAAAAACGACGAAACAGATCTCGACAGCGAAGCCGCCCGCCGCGCCCTCGACTACTACCTCAACCCCAACCCGCCACGCCCCACGCTGGACAACAAGATCTGGACCTTGCACGAGGGCGTAACCGGCGACCAGGCCCAGGAGCACGCCATCGCCCTGCTGCGCTGCGCTGCCGCCACCGCGCAGGAAACAGCCACCCACCAGCACGGCAGCCAGCGCGAGCTGACCTTCGCCTTGATGCACATGATGGACATGGCCCGCGCGCTGCTGGAGCACAAACGCGCCGCCGATCCGGACTATTGAGTAAAAAAGAAGGGAGAGAACGTGATAGCCGCGTAACGGCAAAGGCCCCGACTGCCGGGACAAGGAAGCGCATCGGTAAAACTTTTTTACCGAAAGGACGAAAATTCATTTGACTGGCAAATGATAACGATTATTATTGCACTCAGCTGATCGCGAGATCCGCTGGATAACCTGGAGCTTAGGTCGCTCTCAGATTATCTCCTCATCAGGCTAATCACGGTTTTTGACCCGGCTTTTTGCCGGGTCTTTTTTTTGGTTCTTCAGGCTAACGAAGATCGTGATGGCGCGCATGATAGCAAAGGTGTTTCAGGGCGTGAACGCTCATTACAAAACTTTGCGGAATCAGCAGTTGAGAATCAATCTCGTTTCATCTACGCTGATCACGCATCAAGGAAGATGCCCCCATCCCCTCCCCTTTGTAAAGCAAGGAGCTGTCCATGACCCGTCTGCTACTGCCCCTTGAGCACCCAGGCCCAGTTGCCGAACAGGATGCCGACCACGCCCTGCTGCATGCCCTGAAGCGGCTGCCCCGGCGCGTACAGCAAGTGTTCCTGCTCAACCGCCTCGATCAACTGGACTTCGCCAGCATCGCCGCCCGCCTCGACCTGCCATTGGCCAGTATCGAGCGGCACATGGACCAGGCGTTGCAGGCCGGCCGCTCGCGCCGGGACGTGCTGGCAAGTGTTGCCGGGCAATGGTATGTGCGCTTGCAAAGCCCACAGGTGACGGCGTGCGAGCGGATCGACTTTCGTCGCTGGCTGGACGCGGACACCGCGAACCTTCAAGCGTTTCACGAAACAGAACTGCGCTGGCGCAGCCTGCTGGCACCGGCTCGGCAGCTTGGCCATGACGGCTGGTATCGTCAAGGCCGAGCAGCGCTGTCGCTGGGTGGTTGTTCGATTGCGGTCGTGCTTGGTGTGGCGGCGTTGGTGCTGTTTGGTTTCTGGGCCTGATGAATGCCCCAGCCAACCGCCGCTACAACCATCCATCAAGCCTGTTTATCGGTGCAGGACAATGGCGCTACGTTGATCGTGCCAGGTATGGCCGAGTTGTCTCTGGTCTGTGCTGATCTCCAGCGGCGCGGGATACCTACCTTGGATATCAATGAAATCTACGCCACCTTCGCCACCCGGGGGCCGGGTAATCCGCGTGCTCTGCCGTTTAAACTCGGAATCTTAGGCGGGGTGGGTCCCGCTGCAACTGTCGATTTCATGGGGAAAGTCGTTGCGAATACCCCTGCGGGATGCGATCAGGACCACATCAAAATGGTTGTTGAGCAAAACCCACAGATTTCGGATCGTACGGCTAACCTGCTGCGTGGAGAGCGGGTACGCTCAACGACCTCATCTGCCAGCAAGGCAGAGGTTTGAGCGATCACGCGAGGGCGACCGTTGATGATTTTCGAGCCGAAAGCGACCAGCTCTTTGGACTCATCCTTGCTCAGGTACACATGCATTCCGGTTCCGGAGCTCAGCACAAAACCATGAACACCGGCCGCAATGTAACGCTCAATCAGCGCTTCGAATCGCGCATAGTCGATTTTGCCTTGGGCGTCGAACGGCGTGGTGATGGCAAGGTTGACACCGGAAAAATTGAATGCCGGCCCTGCGGGTTACACGCCTGCAACAGCGAGGGAGGAGGGATTGAAAAAACGCAGGCATAAAAAAAGAGGCCTTTCGGCCTCTTCTTTTTGATCCCAGCGACGCACTGAGGATCGAATTTGGAGCGGGAAACGAGACTCGAACTCGCGACCCCGACCTTGGCAAGGTCGTGCTCTACCAACTGAGCTATTCCCGCGTCGTGATGGGTGCCATTCTAGCGATTTCTAAAACAGCGTCAACCCCTTGATTCAAAAAACTTTTATTTCTGCTCCGAACCTTCGCGCAGGTGCGGCCAGGCGGCCAGCAGGTAGTGCACCATCGACCACAGCGTCAGCCCCGCCGCCACCAGCAGCAGCCCGTAACCCAGGATGACCCAGAAAGTCACCGCCGGTGGGTTGGCCAGCAGAATCACCAGTGCCAGCATCTGCGCTGCCGTCTTCCACTTGCCAAGGTTGGACACCGCCACATGCGCGCGTGCGCCCAGCTCGGCCATCCACTCGCGCAGTGCCGACACCACGATTTCGCGGCCGATGATGACTGCAGCCGGCAGGGTCAGCCAGAAGTTGGCGTGAGTCTGCACCAGCAGCACCAGGGCCACGGCCACCATCAGTTTGTCGGCCACCGGGTCCAGGAAGGCACCGAACGGCGTGCTCTGCTGCAGGCGACGCGCCAGGTAACCGTCCAGCCAGTCGGTGGCAGCGGCAACGGCGAACACGCTGCTGGCGGCCATGTAGCTCCAGTGATAGGGCACATAGAACAGCAGGATGAAGATCGGGATGAGCAGGACGCGTAGAACGGTGAGCAGGTTTGGAATATTCATCGGTACGACTGGCTGCAAGTTGAGCCCGGCATTCTACTCGCTATGCAGGCTGGCATAAATTGATTCGGCAAGCTTTTTACTGATGCCGGGGGCTTTGGCGATTTCATCGATACTGGCGCGGTTGAGCTCTTGCAGGCCGCCGAAATGTTTCAGCAGGTCACGGCGGCGCTTCGGCCCTACCCCGGCCACATCTTCAAGGCTGGAGACCCGACGGGCCTTGCCACGACGGGCGCGGTGACCGGTGATGGCAAAACGGTGGGCTTCATCGCGGATCTGCTGGATCAGGTGCAGTGCGGCAGAATCGCCCTTGAGGGTAAATTCGTGGTGCACGTCGTTCAGATAAAGGGTCTCGAAGCCTGCCTTGCGGGTGACGCCTTTGGCCACGCCTAGCAGGGTCAGGTCGTTGAAGCCCAATTCCTGCATCACATCGCGTGCCATGTTCAGCTGGCCCTTGCCGCCGTCCACCAGCAACACATCGGGCAGCTTGCCCTCGCCGTCCCTGATACGCCCGTAGCGGCGAGTCAGCGCCTGATGCATGGCGGCATAGTCATCACCGCCGGTAATGCCTTCGATGTTGAACCGACGGTAATCGGACTTCAGCGGGCCTTCGGGGCCGAACACCACGCAACTGGCCACGGTGGCTTCGCCGCTGGAATGGCTGATGTCGTAGCACTCCAGACGCTGCGGCACTTCATCCAGGCCCAGCACTTCGGCCAGGGCCTCGAAGCGGGCAGCCATGTGCTGGCGGTTGGCCAGGCGGGCGTTGAGCGCCTGCTCGGCGTTGGTCACGGCCAGCTGCTGCCAGCGGGCGCGTGTGCCGCGCACCCGGTGGCTGATGGTCAGCTCGCGGCCACGCAGCGTGTGCAGCGCTTCGGTGATGGCTTCGAAGTCTTCGTGAACCACGTTGACGATCAACTCGCCCGGCAGTTCGCGCTCTGCGTTGCCCAGGTAGTACTGGGAAAGGAATGCGGCCATGACCTCGGCCACCTCTTCCTCGATACCCACCTGCGGGAAAAAGTTCTTGCTGCCCAGTACTCGCCCACCGCGCACGCTGATCAGGTGCACACAGGCGCCACCCGGGTTGACGAAAGCGGCGATGACGTCGACGTCGCCACTGCCACCTTCTATGTACTGCTGGTCCTGCACGCGCCGCAACAGGGCGATCTGGTCACGCAGTTCGGCAGCTTTCTCGAAATTGAGGGCCATGGCGGCCGTTTCCATCTCGGCATTCAATTCGTTGCCCAACTGCTGGCTACGCCCTTCCAGGAACATGACCGAGTGGCGCACATCCTCCGCATATTCCTCGGCAGTCACCAACCCGGTGCAGGGCCCTTTGCAGCGTTTGATCTGGTACTGCAGGCAAGGCCGGGTGCGGTTTGCGTAATAGCTGTCCTCGCACTGGCGCACGGAAAAGGCCTTTTGCAGCAAGCTGAGGCTTTCGCGAATGGCACCGGCGCTGGGGTACGGGCCGAAGTAGCGGCCCTTGGCCTTTTTCGCCCCACGGTGAATGCCCAGCCGTGGGAACTCGCCATCGGACAGGAACACATAGGGGTAGGATTTGTCGTCGCGCAGGAGGATGTTGTAGGGCGGGCGCCACTCCTTGATCAGGTTCTGTTCCAGCAGCAACGCCTCGGTTTCGTTGGCGGTGATGGTGGTTTCGACCTGCGCAATGCGCGCTACCAGCGCGGCAGTCTTGGGCGCCAAGCCAGTCTTGCGGAAATAGCTGGCCAGGCGCTTCTTGAGGTTCTTGGCCTTGCCCACGTAAAGCAGCCGGGCTTCGGCATCGAACATCCGGTAAACGCCCGGCCGCCCACTGCAGGTCGCCAGGAATGCGCTGGCATCAAACACTTGAGACATGAGGTTTACAGGCTTGCGTCGACCATACCGTGGCGAACGGCCAGCAAGGTCAGTTCGACGTCGCTGGTGACCGAGAGTTTTTCAAAGATCCGATAACGGTAAGTATTGACGGTCTTGGGCGAGAGGCACAACTTGTCAGAGATGATCTGCACTTTCTGGCAGCCGACGATCATCAGGGCAATCTGGATTTCCCGTTCGGACAACGCGTCAAACGGCGAACCCTGCGGCTGAAACGGTTTCAGTGCCAACTGCTGGGCGATCTGCGGGCTGATATAGCGTTGGCCGGCAAAGGC
This sequence comes from Pseudomonas sp. FYR_2, assembly GCF_043106425.1. NCBI lineage: Bacteria > Pseudomonadati > Pseudomonadota > Gammaproteobacteria > Pseudomonadales > Pseudomonadaceae > Pseudomonas > Pseudomonas sp. FYR_2. The sequence goes on along the minus strand of NZ_JBICMM010000057.1, from coordinate 64,504 downwards.
CAGCCGAATAGCCTGGACCATTTCATCAAGGCCTGCCCCCTTGGTCAGATAGCCGGCAGCGCCGGCCTGCAGCAAGCGCGTGGGGAACGGGTCTTCCTCGCACACCGTCACGGCGACTACCTTGATGTCCGGATGGCTGCGCAGCAATTTGCGGGTAGCCTCCAGGCCACCGATGCCGGGCATTTTCACGTCCATCAGCACCACATCCGGCTTGAGCTCACGGGCCAGTTTGAGCGCCGACTCGCCCGAGTCCCCCTCACCCACTACCTGCAGGCCGTCGATGTCGGCGAGCATGCGCGTAATACCGGTTCGTACCAGATCGTGATCATCGACCACTAAGACCCTAATCAAGCACACACCTCGTCAGCAGGGCGATTGGATCCCGCCACCTTAACAAAATTTTTCACAGTGGGCCTAACGCATTGATTCCGTCAGAAACACCTGATGCTTAACGGGCAGAGGCCTCGCTGTTTTCCGGGGTTTACCGTTGCTGGACAAACGCCCCAACAGGTGCCAAATCGCCGCCTGATCCTCGAACGGCAGTTGGCGGAATGCCTCCAGCAAACCGGGCTCATCCGTACTCAAACCTTCGAGCGGTACAGGGGTGCGTGTACCGCAAAGCACATACAGCGCATCCACCCCCCTGACAGCCAACGCGGCCAGGTAATCGATCCGAGGGGTACGCTCACCGCTTTCATACTTGCCCTGAGCATTGGGCTCGACACCGCCGATATCGCCAAAAACTCGCTGGGTCATGCCCAGTCGTTCGCGCTCTTCCCGCAGCCGCGGACCGATTCCATTCATTGGAGTTTCTCCTCTTCCTTGATATCCCTGGTGCCCGGCCCACCCTCTGCAGACAGCTCTAGGCACGTGGATCCACTATGCACATGCTCTTGGACCGCGACAAGCCATCATTGGGCCATTAGTTGATGGCGCGCTGCATACGCACAAAGCAATCGTCTTTTCCCATTTCAACGAAACCGTGGCGCTGATACAGCTGACGGGCCGGGTTGCTGCGAAACACCATTAGCCGCAGCAGCGGCAGGCGCCGCTGCCTGGCCCAGAGCGCCAACTGCTCCAATACCCAGCTGCCGACCCCGCGCCCACGGTGCTCGGGCAACAGGTGCAACTCGCGGATGAACAACGCCTGGCGGTCATGGCTGAGGCTGCAGAAACCCAATAGGGTGTCGCCTTCGGTCACCAGCCACTGCTCGCGCCAGCCCCAGGCCTCGTCGAAGGCTTCTTCGATCCACAACAGGTCGTATTCGCGGTAGTACGGCAACATCGCGCGGCGCGTGAGGTCGCGGGCGAAGGTGCAGTGGCGGTCGCTGGCGGGGGTTAACTGTAAAGGCATCGCATTTCGCTCATCGGGGATGACACACGGTCGCACAAACACCGCCCCTGCGGATACGCATCGCGTTTTTTCGTAGCGAATCGTCGCACGACCCTGCCATTACCGTTTGTCTTGAGACTAGACAATTCATTGATCGAGGTCACGGCCGGGTTACGAATTGTTTCTATGCTCAAGGCCTTCGGCACCCACGCCCAACGCCAACCGGAGCACCCATGGCAACCCCGCCACTGGCCAGCCAGCCGCAACTGGCCCAGCGCGACTCCCGCCTGCAGCTTGCCCACACGCCAGGGCGCGCCACCCTCGTGTTGTTCTTCGGCCTGCTACTGGCCGGCATTGCCTATACCGTCTGGAGCCTGAAACAGGATGTGACGGCCAGCGGCACGGTGATCACCACGGTCACACCGTTCCTTCTACTGGGCCTGGCGCTGCTGATTGCCCTGGGCTTTGAATTCGTCAATGGCTTTCATGACACCGCCAATGCCGTCGCCACGGTCATCTACACCCACTCGCTGCCGGCACCGGTGGCGGTCGTCTGGTCCGGGTTTTGCAACTTCCTTGGCGTGTTGCTTTCCAGCGGCGCGGTGGCGTTCGGCATCATTGCCCTGCTGCCGGTGGAGCTGATTTTGCAGGTCGGCTCCTCGGCCGGCTTTGCCATGGTCTTCGCCCTGCTGCTGGCAGCCATCATCTGGAACCTCGGCACCTGGTGGCTGGGCCTGCCGGCATCGTCCTCCCACACGCTGATCGGCTCGATCATCGGCGTGGGTGTGGCCAACGCGCTGATGCATGGGCGTGACGGCACCAGTGGCGTGGACTGGGCCCAAGCCAGCAAAGTCGGCTATGCCTTGCTGTTCTCACCCCTGATCGGCTTTGCCTGCGCGGCCTTGTTGCTGGTGGCGTTGCGTGCACTGGTCAAGCGCAAGGACCTGTATCAGGCGCCGGAAGGCCGCACCCTCCCTCCGTGGTGGATCCGCAGCGTCCTGATCCTCACCTGCACCGGCGTATCCTTTGCCCATGGCTCCAACGACGGCCAAAAAGGCATGGGCCTGATCATGCTGATCCTGGTCGGCACCCTGCCCATGGCCTATGCCCTGAACAAGACCATGCCCAACGAACAGGCTTTGCAGTTTTCGGCCATCGCCGAAGTAACCCGCCAGGCGCTGGTGCGCAGCCACCCGCAAGCGGCCCCGGCCGACCCACGCCAGGTACTGACCTTGTTCATTGCCGAGCCCACGGCCAGCCCGCAACTGGTACCGGCACTCGCGGCGCTGACCGGGATGATCGGCGACCAGGTCAAAGGCTATGGCTCGCTCAAGCGCGTGCCGGCCGAAGCCATGGCCAATGTGCGCAACGACATGTACCTGACCAGCGAAGCCATTCGCCTGATCGAAAAAAAACACCTGGTGGCATTCGATGCTGACACCCGAAGCCATGTAGAACTGTTCAAGGCACAGCTGGACGATGCCACCCGCTACATTCCACTGTGGGTGAAGGTGGTCGTGGCCATCGCGCTGGGGCTGGGCACCATGGTTGGCTGGCGGCGTATCGTGGTGACGGTGGGCGAGAAGATCGGTAAGGCCCACCTGAGCTATGCCCAGGGCGCCTCGGCTGAAGTGGTTGCGATGTGCACCATCGGCGCGGCGGACATGTTCGGGTTGCCGGTTTCGACCACCCATGTGCTGAGCTCTGGTGTAGCCGGCACCATGGTCGCCAACGGCTCAGGCATTCAGAAACGCACACTGATCAACCTGCTGATGGCCTGGGTGCTGACCCTGCCGGCAGCCATGGTGCTGGCAGGGTCGTTGTACTGGTTGTTGAACCAGGTCTTCTAGGTCTGTCAGGCGGGAATCTTCAGGCCGCGCTGCACGGCTGGCCGTTCAAGGAAGGCCGCCAGTACCCGTTGCACTTCCTTGAACTGATCAAAGCCTACCAACTCCCGCGCGTTGTAACGCTCCACCAGGTTGCGTACCCACGGGAAGATGGCGATGTCGGCGATGCTGTATTCGTCAACCATCCACTTCCGCCCTTTCAGGTGCCGATCCAGCACACCCAGCAGCCGTTTGGACTCGTTGACATAGCGATCACGCGGACGCTTGTCTTCATATTCCTTGCCAGCAAAGAAGTGGAAAAAGCCGACCTGGCCGAACATCGGCCCGATGCCGCCCATCTGGAACATCAGCCACTGCAGGGTCTGGTAACGCTGGGCAGGGTCCTGGCTGAGCAGTTGGCCGCTTTTCTCCGCCAGGTACTGCAGGATCGCCCCTGACTCGAACAACGGCAGCGGCTGACCACCCGGCCCGTGGGGGTCGAGAATGGCCGGGATCTTGTTATTCGCGCTGAGCGAAATGAACTCGGGGCTCAACTGGTCATCGTTGTCAAAACTGACCTTGTGCGCCTCGTAGGCCAGGCCGACTTCTTCGAGCATGATCGACACCTTGACGCCGTTGGGTGTCGGCAGGGAATAGAGCTGCAACCGCTCAGGGTATTTCGCAGGCCATTTGCGAGTAATGGGAAACAAGCTCAAATTAGTCATGGTCGGTCCCTGGGTTCATAGGAAAGAACACTCTATGTTTAACCATGAACGCTGGCTATTGCTGAAACGTTGTTGATCAAGAATGGCGCGGCGTTCAGCCGCGCCTGGTCTAGGCATCAATAGCGTGGTACGACTGACTCTCCAGCGTGGGAAATAATTACCTCTGCTCGAAACGGCTGTAGGCAGATTCAGCTAACCGGTTAGTCGAACTTACCCGCGAGCGGCGCGGAGGCCGCCTCCAGTCTCATGCATCAGAACTTTGCATGTGCCTTGAACTTGAGCTTTTCGGTGTCGACACGCACGAACACCGAGTCGGCGGTCACGGTCAGCACATCGTCGGCCCAGACTTCGCAGATCACCCGGCTCTTTCGCCCCACGTCCCCTTCCACACGCGCCTTGAGCAACAGCTCGACGCCCATGGGCGTGGGTTTCAGGTAGGTCAGGTTGAGCGTACCCGTGACGCAGTCGATGCGCGGCAGGCTGCCCGGCTCGCGGCCTTCATTGCGGTAGTGGTAAGCCATGGCCGTCCAGTTGGAATGACAGTCGACCAGCATCGCCAGCAGGCCGCCGTAAACCAGGCCGGGCCAGCCGATGAAGGTGCTGTCGGGCGCATGGCGGCATATCAGATGAACGTCGTCGGCGTCCCAGTGGCTTTGCAGGTGCAGCCCGCTGGGGTGGGAGCACCCGCAGCCATAACACGTGCCATCGGGTGCCGCGAGGGCCTGGAGGGAAAGGGCTTGATCGTTCATACGCTTCCTGTGCTTATTGAAATGGGGGCGCGCAACGCCCCCCCATTAAAGCAGAAACATCAGGCCGTCTGGGCAACCACCTTGGCACGCCGCTGGGTCAGCGAAACCAGCAGGATGAACAGGGTTACGCCAGCAGTCATCAGGGTTTCGTAGCGGTAGGCATCGCTGAACAGCATGTAGCCCAGCACCATGACGATGGTGCCGATCACCAGCCAGGTCAGCCACGGGAACAGCCACATCTTCAGTTCCAGCGGACGCCCTTCACGCTCGGCACGGGCACGCATGCGCAGTTGCGACACGGCAATCACCAGGTACACCAGCAAGGCAATGGCGCCGGTGGTGGACAGCAGGAAGCCGAACACCTTGCCTGGGAACACATAGTTGACGAAACAACCGGCAAAGCCTGCCAGGGTAGAGAAGATCACCGCCACGGTCGGTACGCCGGAGCCGGAGATGCGCTTGGTAACGCTCAGAGCCTGACCACGGGCACCCAGCGAATAGAGCATGCGCGACGCGGTATACAGCCCCGAGTTCATGCAACTGGTCACCGCTACCAGCACCACCAGGTCAACCAGCAGTTTGGCACCCGGCACGTTCAGCACCTCCAGTACGCGCTGGAACGAACCGACCGCCTTCAGTTCAGGATCATTCCAGGCCACCAGCGACACCACCAGGAAAATCGACGCCAGATAGAAGATGGCGATGCGGTACACCACCAGGTTGGTGGCACGGCGGATCTTGTCTTTCGGGTTGGCGGTTTCGTCAGCGGCAATGGTGACGATTTCGGCACCGAAGAACGAGAAGATGGTGATCAGTACACCACCCAGCACGGTCCCGAAGCCGTTGGGCATGAAGCCGCCGTTGTCCCACAGTCGGCTGACCCCGGACACTTCGGCCAGCGGCCAGAAGCCGAACACGGCCAAGGTGCAGACCACGATGAAGGCAATGATCGCCACCACCTTGACCAGGGCGAACCAGTACTCGAAGGCACCGAAGTTCTTCACGCTGATCAGGTTGGTGCACGACAGCACCAGCATGATGAGGAAGGCGAACAGCCACGATGGCACCCCAGGGAAGTAGGCATGCAGGATGTCCGCACCGGCAATGGCCTCGACCGGAATGATCAGCACCCAGAACCACCAGTACAGCCAACCGATGGTAAAGCCCGCCCATGGGCCAATGGCTTCTGAGGCATAGGTGGAAAACGAGCCACTGTTGGGGTTGGCGATGGCCATTTCGCCCAGCATGCGCATCACCAGCAAGACCAGCAGGCCGGTCATGGCGTAGGAGATCAGGATGGCCGGGCCGGCGGTGGCGATGGCGTTGGAGGAGCCGATGAACAGCCCGGCGCCGATGATGCCCGCAATGGAAATCATGGAAACCTGACGGGAGGTCAGGCCGTGTTGCAGGGAACGCTGTTTCTTGTTGTCTTGCGAAGCCATGAAGAACCCTCTAATGGGTCGGCCGCAGCGAGGCGGCTGAAGGTCGGAGCAGAATTCTTTTAAATTTCTGATAGTCGTTGTTGTTGTTTTTGCAGATGCCGGAAGCGGGTACTGACCTCCTCTTCGCATGACCGGTTGTAATCGTTGATCCAGGTCAGTATTAATCTATAGGCCGGGGTCAACAAACGACCTTTTCGAACCACATGATTCCGCTTTGGAATGAACTTCTTCCTTTTTTGCTCGGTATTTGCCCGTCATGTCCAAACGCCTGATGCCTTCGACCACCGCCCTTCAGTGCTTCGAAGCGGCCGCCCGCCACCTCAGCTTCACCCGCGCGGCGCAGGAACTGCACCTGACCCAGAGCGCCGTCAGCAAGCAGGTGGCGCAGCTTGAGGACATGCTCTCGCACTCGCTGTTCCAGCGCATTCGCCGCCGCCTGCACCTGACCCCGGCCGGCGCGCTGTACCTCACCGAAGTGAACAAGATCCTCACCCAGATCGACATTTCCAGCCGCTACATCCTCAGCTACGGCGATGAAACCGAAGTGCTGCGCATCGCCACCCAACCCACCTTCGGCGCCCGCTGGCTGGTGCCCAGACTCAAGGGTTTTGGCGACCGCTACCCACGCATCCACCTGGACGTGCGCAACGAACTGGAGCCCTTCGACCTGGTACAGGCCAAGGCAGACATCGCGTTTTTCTTCGGCCAGGGCACCTGGCCCGGGGCAACCTGCATCGAGCTGTTCAGCGAAGAAGTGGTGCCGGTGTGCAGCCCGCAGCTGCTGGCCAATCACCGCTTCGACAGTGCCCAGGCGTTGACCGAGCACCGGCTGCTGCAATGCGTGTCGCGACCGGAGGCCTGGCACGAATGGTTTCTGGGGCTGGGGCTGCATAGCCAGAACAGCTACCACGGGCCGCGTTTCGACACGTTCTACCTGTGCATTCGCGCAGCAATTTCAGGCTGCGGTATCGCCCTGATTCCGCGCTACCTGGTGGCAGAGGAACTGAGCGAGGGCAAGCTGGTTGTGGCCTGGGACCACCCGGTGGCGAGCAATGGCCGGCACTTCATCGCCCATGCCGAGCACGCGGCCGAAGTGCCCAAGATCCGGGCCTTTGTGCAGTGGATTCGGGAGCGGGTGGCTGAGGGGGATTGATGACTCTTGCCGGCGATAGGGCCGGAATGGCAGATGCAAAAACCAGCCAGATCACGAATCCACGGAATGACCGCAATCGAATAATTCGTTTGCGGTATAACCCGCCAACACGCTTGGATAATAAGAAACTCGAACAAGGTCCCGCGTGCCCATGAACCAGGAAAGTATCAGCCAATCCATTGCCATCGTTCACCCGATCACACTTTCCCATGGCCGTAATGCCGAAGTCTGGGACACCGACGGCAAACGTTACATCGACTTCGTCGGTGGTATCGGTGTGCTCAACCTGGGCCACTGCAACCCCGCCGTGGTCGAGGCGATCCAGACCCAGGCCACCCGCCTGACCCACTACGCCTTCAACGCCGCCCCACACGGCCCATACCTGGCACTGATGGACCAACTGAGCGAGTTCGTGCCCGTCAGCTACCCATTGGCCGGCATGCTCACCAACAGCGGTGCGGAAGCGGCCGAAAACGCCCTGAAAGTTGCCCGCGGCGCCACCGGCAAGCGGGCCATCATCGCCTTCGACGGCGGCTTCCACGGCCGCACCCTGGCCACCCTGAACCTCAACGGCAAGGTCGCCCCGTACAAACAGCGGGTCGGTGAACTGCCTGGGCCGGTGTACCACCTGCCCTACCCCAGCGCCGACACCGGCGTAACCTGCGAGCAGGCGCTCAAGGCCATGGACCGCCTGTTCAGCGTCGAACTGGCTGTGGAAGACGTGGCAGCGTTCATTTTCGAGCCGGTGCAGGGTGAAGGCGGCTTCCTCGCCCTTGACCCCGCCTTCGCCCAGGCCCTGCGCCGCTTCTGCGACGAGCGCGGCATCCTGATCATCATCGACGAAATCCAGTCGGGCTTCGGCCGCACCGGCCAACGCTTCGCCTTCCCACGCCTTGGCATCGAGCCCGACCTGTTGCTGCTGGCCAAGAGCATTGCCGGCGGCATGCCACTGGGTGCGGTGGTCGGGCGCAAGGAATTGATGGCAGCCCTGCCCAAGGGCGGCCTGGGCGGCACCTATTCGGGCAACCCGGTTGCCTGTGCGGCGGCGCTGGCCAGCCTGGCGCAGATGACCGACGAGAACATCGCCACCTGGGGTGAGCGCCAGGAGCAGGCCATCGTCAGCCGCCACCAGCGCTGGCAGGCCTCGGGCCTGTGCCCGTTCATCGGCCGCCTGACCGGCGTGGGCGCCATGCGTGGCATCGAGTTCGTCAATGCCGATGGCAGCCCGGCGCCGGCACAACTGGCCAAGGTGATGGACGCCGCGCGGGCCAAGGGCTTGTTACTGATGCCCAGCGGCAAGGCACGGCACATCATCCGCCTGTTGGCACCACTGACCATCGAGGCCGAGGTGCTCGAAGAAGGCCTGGATATCCTCGAGCAGTGCCTGGCCGAGCTGAACTGAGGCTTACAGCCCCAGTTCTTGCGGGGTGAGCATGTCGGACTCGAAGGCAATCCAGCCGCCTTCGAGTTCGGCATGGCCGTTGACGATCGGGCCGTAGTAGGTCAGGCCGTTCTCCAGGGTCACGCAAATGTGCGTGGCCGATTTCTCGGGGGCTGCGAGCGTACCGACGAAATGCACTTTCTTCAGGGTTTCGGTCACCGCTTCCAGGCCAACGCGCATGTTGGGGTTTTCCGAGGCCTCGGCATCGCCGCCACGGTCTTCGGCGCTGATGGTCACGGTGGCGATGTACGGGTACTTGGTGCTCAAGCGGGGTTACCTCAGTGGGTGTTTAGGCGTATGGGCGCGTAGAGTACGGCAGGCGGTCCCGGTTGTCTCTACAGGTGATCTGAATGCCCCGATCTGTTAGGGTGCCCGCCGATGCACGCCACACCACACGAGGATCCCGAGTGAGCGCCGAAGAACCCCTGATCGCCGACCTGTTCGATGTCGACAAACGCCTGTCCCTCAAGCCCGTCGTGGACTTCAACAGCTACCTGCGCAATGCCTTCGGCGAAGGCCCGTGCCGCTGCCACCGTTGCGCCGAAGGTGGCGACGAGAGCACCTACAGTCACACCCACAGCTTCACCTTCGACGGCCGCCAATGGCACCGCCGCTTCGCCAGCACCTCGGGTAGCGATGTTGCCCAAGCGCTGAAAAAGGCCTGGCTGTCGTACACAAAAGCCGACCTCAACCTGGTCGGCGCGCTGGACCTGACCACCCTCAAAACCTTCACCGAGGCCGCCCTGCACCCGCGCCTGCTGGCCCTGCTGCCAGCCAGCGGCCTGGCCCGTGAAGTGGATGGCCAGTGGATGCTGCAAGCCCAAGCCGACTGACGGCCCGGCGGCAGGGCAGGATTCCACCGGTCTGCTAACGTGGTGGAATCCGCCCATCCGCAGGTAGTCCGCCATGGCCCGCACAACGCCCATCGAGCTGTACCGCAATATTGGCATCGTCGCACACGTCGACGCCGGCAAAACCACCACTACCGAGCGGATCCTGTTCTACACCGGGGTCAACCACAAGATGGGCGAGGTGCACGATGGCGCCGCAACCATGGACTGGATGGCCCAGGAGCAGGAGCGCGGCATCACCATCACCTCGGCGGCGACCACGGCGTTCTGGCAAGGCTCGACCAAACAGTTCGCGCACAAGTACCGCTTCAACATCATCGACACCCCCGGCCACGTCGACTTCACCATCGAGGTGGAGCGTTCGTTGCGCGTGCTCGATGGCGCGGTGGTGGTGTTCAGCGGCGCTGACGGGGTGGAGCCACAGTCCGAGACGGTCTGGCGCCAGGCCAACAAATACCATGTGCCACGCCTGGCCTACATCAACAAGATGGACCGCCAGGGCGCCGACTTCCTGCGCGTGGTCAAACAGATCGACCAGCGCCTGGGGCACCATCCGGTACCCATCCAGCTGGCCATCGGCAGCGAAGAAAACTTCGTCGGCCAAATCGACCTCGTGAAAATGAAGGCCATCTACTGGAACGATGCCGACCAGGGCACCAGCTACCGCGAAGAACCCATTCCCGCAGAACTGCAGGCGCTGGCCGACGAATGGCGTGCGCATATGATCGAGGCTGCAGCCGAGGCCAGCGATGAGCTGACCATGAAGTTTCTCGAAGGCGAGGAATTGAGTGTCGACGAGATCAAGGCTGCGCTGCGCCAACGTACCATCGCCAACGAAATTGTACCGACCATCCTCGGCTCCTCGTTCAAGAACAAAGGCGTGCCGCTGATGCTCGACGCGGTGATCGACTACCTGCCGGCCCCGTCGGAAATCCCGGCGATCAGGGGCACCGACCCCGACGACGAAGAGAAGCACCTGGAGCGCCACGCCGACGACAAAGAACCGTTCTCGGCCCTGGCCTTCAAGATCGCCACCGACCCCTTCGTCGGCACCCTCACCTTTGCCCGGGTGTATTCCGGCGTGCTCAGCTCGGGCAACGCGGTACTCAACTCGGTCAAGGGCAAGAAGGAACGCATCGGCCGCATGGTGCAGATGCACGCCAACCAGCGCGCAGAGATCAAAGACGTGTGCGCCGGCGACATCGCCGCGCTGATCGGCATGAAGGACGTGACCACCGGCGACACCCTGTGCGACATGGACAAGCCAATCATCCTTGAGCGCATGGACTTCCCCGACCCGGTGATTTCCGTGGCCGTCGAGCCGAAGACCAAGGCCGACCAGGAAAAAATGGGCATCGCCCTGGGCAAGTTGGCCCAGGAAGACCCGTCATTCCGCGTACGCACCGACGAAGAAACCGGCCAGACCATCATCTCTGGCATGGGCGAGTTGCACCTGGACATCATCGTCGACCGCATGCGCCGCGAGTTCAATGTCGAGGCCAACATCGGCAAGCCGCAGGTGGCCTACCGCGAAAAAATCCGCAATACCTGCGAGATCGAGGGTCGTTTCGTCCGCCAGTCCGGCGGCCGTGGCCAGTATGGTCACTGCTGGATCCGCTTCGCCCCCGGCGACGAAGGCAAGGAAGGCCTGGAGTTCATCAACGAGATCGTCGGTGGCGTGGTACCACGCGAGTACATTCCGGCGATCCAGAAAGGCATCGAGGAACAAATGAAGAACGGCGTGCTTGCCGGTTACCCGCTGATCAACCTCAAAGCCGCGGTGTTCGACGGCTCTTACCACGACGTCGACTCCAACGAAATGGCCTACAAGATCGCTGCGTCGATGGCCACCAAACAGCTCTCGCAGAAAGGTGGCGCGGTGCTGCTGGAGCCGGTGATGAAGGTGGAGGTGGTGACGCCGGAGGAGTACCAGGGCGACATTCTGGGTGACCTGAGCCGGCGCCGCGGGATGATTCAGGACGGTGACGAAACGCCGGCAGGCAAGGTGATCCGTGCCGAGGTGCCGCTGGGCGAAATGTTCGGCTATGCCACCTCGATGCGCTCGATGACCCAGGGCCGGGCGAGCTTTTCGATGGAGTTCACCCGGTATGCCGAGGCACCGGCAAGCATTGCCGATGCCATTGTGAAGAAGAACCGCGGGGAGTGATTGGTTTGCCTGTGCCCGCGAAGAGGCCAGCACAGGCACCCACTCACCTTCAGTGCTGCTCCCCCGCCCGCCTCAACAGCTTCTTGCAGCGCTCCGACAAGTGCACCACGCGCAACTGCTTGCCCGCCTTGGCATACCGCTCACGCAGGGTCTTCAATGCCGCAATCGCCGAGTAATCGACAAAGCTCAGATGCTGGCAATCCAGCGTAACCTGAGCAGGGTCGCTGGCCGTATCGAACTGATTGAGGAACGAGGTGGTAGAGGCAAAGAACAGCGTGCCATGTACCTGATAATGCTTGCCGCCCTGCGCATCCTCATGGCAGTCCGCATACAACTCCCGCGCATGCTGCCAGGCAAAATTAAGGGCCGCAATGATGATGCCGAACAGCACCGCCATGGCCAGGTCGGTAAACACTGTCACGACAGTGACCGCAATGATCGCCAGCACATCGTTCACCGGTACTTTGTTAAGCACCCGCAGCGACGCCCAGGCAAAGGTCTGCTGGGCCACCACGAACATCACCCCCACCAGTGCCGCCAGCGGAATGCGCTCGATCAGCGGTGACAGGAACAACACGAACAGCAAGATCATTACCCCGGCCACCACCCCCGACAGCCGGCCGCGGCCATTGGAGCTGAGGTTGATCACCGTCTGCCCGATCATCGCGCAGCCACCCATGCCGCCGCACAGGCCCGAGATCATGTTAGCCGCGCCCAACGCCACGCACTCGCGGTCCGGGAAACCTCGGCTCTCGGTGATTTCATCGGTCAGGTTGAGGGTTAGCAGGGTTTCCAGCAGGCCGACCATGGCCATCAGCACCGCGTAGGGGGCGATGATCTTCAGGGTTTCCAGGTTCCAGAGCACATCCGGCAGCGCCAGCCCTGGCAGGCCACCCGCGATGTGCGCCATGTCACCCAGGGTGCGGGTGGGCAGCCCTAGCAGGTACACCAGCAGGCCAACACCCAGGATCGCCACCAGCGCTGGCGGAACTGCGCGGGTCAGCTTCGGCAGCACATAAACCACCGCCATGGTCAGCGCTACCAGGCCGATCATCAGGTACAGCGGCGCACCACTGAGCCAGTGCTCACCGTCCTTGAAATGCTCAAGCTGAGCCATGGCGATGACGATGGCCAAACCGTTCACAAAGCCAAGCATCACCGGGTACGGCACCAGGCGCACCAGTTTGCCCAAGCGCAGCAGACCAAACAGGATCATCACCACACCGCCCAGCAACACCGTTGCCAGCAGGTACTGCACGCCGTGCTGCACCACCAGCGCGACGATCACCACGGCCATTGAGCCAGCGGCGCCGGAGATCATCCCGGGCCGACCGCCGAACAGCGCAGTCAGGGTACAGATGATGAATGCGCCATACAGGCCCATCAAGGGGTTGAGGTGAGCCACCAGGGCAAAGGCGATGCACTCGGGCACCAGGGCGAACGAGGTGGTGAGGCCGGCGAGCAGGTCGGCGCGTAGTCGGGCGGGTTTCATGAGATTCCTGTGGATGGCGAGCACTTGTCTGGAGCACTCCCACAGAGCCACAGGAGCGCCCGAGGCAGCTGGACGGCCTTTAGAACGGGCAAAAAATTGTAGCGGGAATGTTACGTAATTTGTCCGACAGCAGCCACAGCGTGATGTGCGCGGGCTGACCAACCAAGCCTGCATCGTGGAATTATCTGCAATTATCTGGCTGACTATAATTTATAGTTGCCTGGATAAAGCCAGTATAAAAGGCAGGTTTTAATGGGCACCCGGCACAAGCAGGATGCCTTGGCCATTCTGGCGATTCCCCCTGCGGAGATCATGGACATGCCGCTACGCCCCCTTTTCACCACCCTGCTGCTGGTTACCAGCCTCGTCGCCCAGGCCGCCACCGAGGTGGTGCCGCTGCAGCACCGCGCCAGCGCCGAACTGCTGCCTGCGGCGCAGGCATTCATCGGCAAGGACGGCACAGTCAGCGCCTTCGAGAACAAGCTGATCGTCAACGCCAGCCCCAAGCGCATCGACGACCTGCGTGCCCTGCTGCAACAACTCGACACCGCCCCCAAACGCCTGCTGATTAGCGTCGACAACAACGACAGCAACTTCCAGGACAACCGGGGCAATGCCCGTGTTATCCACTACGGCACCAGCAACCGTGACGGCGGCATGCAACAGATCCAGGCCAGCGAAGGCCAGCCGGCGCTGATCCAGGTTGGCCAGAGCATCCCGATCACCAGCACCAGTACCGACGGCTACGGGCGCCTGCAGAGCAACACCGAATACCGCAACGTGACCCAGGGTTTCTACGTTACGCCAAGCCTGAGCGGCGATACGGTTCGTCTGCAAATAAGCACCAATAATGACCGCATCAGCCATGAACGTGCAGATGTAGTGAAAGTGCAAAGTACCGACACGACCGTCACTGGCAAGCTCGGCGAATGGATCACCCTGGCAGGCTACAACCAGCAGAGCCAAGCCGACCGCAGCACGTCAAGCCGCAGTTACAGCACCCAGCGGGGTGAAAACATGACTTTGCGTGTCAAAGTCGACCTTCTCGACTGATCCCAGGCAATTCAAGGCCTCGACCAAAGGCCTTGAAACTGACTGCCAAGTCGCATTAGACCAAAGATGTAGTAAGTGAAATATTCCACTACAAAACATTTGACATGCCCTTTTTCCCAAGGGCATGATGGCCTCGCTCCCGCTAATCAGGGGCCCTGGCAAGGGCCTTCGAGGCGTACTCCTCCCACCCCTGGAGGCGCCTCGTGTCTATACGGCCCACAAGGCGGTTCGACGGGATTGCGACTGCAACGAAGAAGTTGTCCCGAGGGACGGAAGCGCATCACCGCAGTACTGGCAATCGCGTAGCACCGCAGCAAGGCAACCACGAGCCGACCTGCCGGAGCACACCTTCGCCTGGCCTGCCCACCCTTCCCCCTTCGAGCCTTCGCGTTCGCCGCCGCACTCTCTAGAACAGGACAGCCGCCAGGCACCCTGATCTGCACCCGGGCATCAGCACAATTAACCCAAGATCGATGCGACGAGGTTTATTTCCATGGCACTGACACGCGAACAGCAAATTGCAGCCCTCGAGAAAGACTGGGCCGAAAACCCGCGCTGGAAAGGCGTGACCCGTACCTACTCCGCCGCCGATGTCGTTCGCCTGCGTGGCTCCATCCAGCCGGAGCACACCTTTGCTCGCCAAGGCGCGGAAAAACTTTGGAAGCTGGTCACCGAAGGTGCCCACCCGTCCTTCCGCCCAGAAAAAGATTTCGTGAACTGCATGGGCGCCCTCACCGGCGGCCAGGCAGTGCAACAGGTAAAAGCCGGCATCCAGGCCATCTACCTGTCCGGCTGGCAAGTAGCCGCCGACAACAACTCGGCCGAGTCCATGTATCCTGACCAGTCGCTGTACCCGGTCGATTCGGTACCGACCGTGGTCAAGCGCATCAACAACGCCTTCCGCCGCGCCGATCAGATCCAGTGGAAAGCCGGCAAGAACCCGGGCGACGATGGCTACATCGACTACTTCGCGCCCATCGTGGCTGACGCCGAAGCCGGTTTCGGTGGCGTACTGAACGCCTACGAACTGATGAAGAACATGATCGAAGCAGGCGCCGCTGGCGTGCACTTCGAAGACCAGCTGGCCTCGGTCAAAAAATGTGGCCACATGGGTGGCAAGGTACTGGTACCGACCCAGGAAGCCGTACAGAAGCTGGTGGCCGCGCGCCTGGCAGCCGACGTGTCGGGCGTTCCGACCATCATCCTGGCCCGCACCGACGCCAACGCCGCCGACCTGCTGACCAGTGACTGCGACCCGTACGACCAGCCGTTCGTGATCGGCGAGCGTACCCGTGAAGGCTTCTACAAGGTACGCGCCGGCCTCGACCAGGCCATCGCCCGCGGCCTGGCCTATGCGCCGTACGCCGACCTGATCTGGTGCGAAACCGCCAAGCCAGACCTGGACGAAGCCCGCCGCTTCGCCGAAGCGATCAAGAAGGAGTACCCGGACCAGATCCTGTCGTACAACTGCTCGCCGTCCTTCAACTGGAAGAAAAACCTCGACGACGCCACCATTGCCAAGTTCCAGCGCGAGCTGTCGGCCATGGGCTACAAGCACCAGTTCATCACCCTGGCCGGCATTCACAACATGTGGCACGGCATGTTCAACCTGGCGCACGACTACGCCCGCAACGACATGACCGCGTACGTGAAGCTGCAGGAGCAGGAATTCGCGGACGCCAGCAAAGGCTACACCTTCGTGGCGCACCAGCAGGAAGTGGGCACTGGCTACTTCGACGACATGACCACCGTTATTCAGGGTGGCGCATCGTCGGTGACTGCACTGACCGGTTCGACCGAGGAAGAGCAGTTCCACTGATAGTGGGTGGCTGACAGAGGCCCGGGGCTTGCGAAAGCCCCGGGCCTTTCTTTTTCCTGTCCCGCCCCTTTCGCGGGCAAGCCCGCTCCCGCAGGATTACTGCAGCCCTCAAACTGTGCACAGGACCTGTGGGAGCGGGCTTGCCCGCGAAGGGGCCGGAACAGGCTGAAGCAGAACCCAGAATCAGGGCTATGCTTGTGGCAGCACAGCAGCAAGGACCGCCCATGCCTCATCCAAGCCACCTGATGATTCTCGCCCTGGCCGCCGCTGCTCTCTGTATATATGCATTGGCCAGCGGCAACACCGTACTTGCCCTGCTGGCCAAGCCCATCCCGGTGCTGACCCTGATCGCCTGGTTGTGCAGCGCCCCCGCTTCAGCCTATCGCACGTGGATCTCGATCGCTGCCGCGCCCTACCTGATCATCCTTACCTACTGGCTCGGCCAGTGGGCGGGCGCGTCATCTGTCGGTCATCGCTCAATCGATAAAGTATTGACCCAGAGCGGTGCGCGCAGCGCCGGAAGCTGCTAGAACAAGAGCCTTTCGCATTTGCAAGTAGGGGGAATCGCCAGATGAACTTTACAAGGCGCAGAACAGCCAAATTAGAAGGCATCAAGATAAATGATATTAATTATCATTCCGAAAATTGCAATTCGTTACCAGTCGCAAGAAACATAATTAACAAAACAGCACGCAATGCCCGAATCTCAAGGCTTTCAGCCAGTTACGAGCGTGTTTTGTTCTTAATCCTACGAATAAATTTGCGACAGAAATTTTACTTGCACCGGGTTTACCCATAAAATCAGCGCGATTGATTCAGCTGCGACATTTGGTCACTGCACCTGCGACACCACGTCGCCGCTTTACTTATTTCAGACTGCAGAGCTGGGTCTCTGTATAAGGATCTCTAGCATGTCCGATTCGGCAGGACTCATCGCCCACAACTGGGGCTTTGCCATCTTCCTCCTGGGTGTCGTCGGCCTGTGTGCCTTCATGCTCGGCCTGTCCAGCCTGCTCGGTAGCAAGGCCTGGGGCCGCGCCAAGAACGAACCCTTCGAATCCGGCATGCTGCCCGTCGGCAGCGCCCGCCTGCGCCTGTCCGCCAAATTCTATCTGGTCGCGATGCTGTTCGTGATCTTCGATATCGAAGCCCTTTTTCTCTTTGCATGGTCTGTGTCCGTCCGCGAAAGCGGCTGGACCGGGTTCGTCGAAGCTCTCGTTTTCATAGCAATTCTGTTGGCAGGTCTTGTCTACCTATGGCGCGTCGGTGCTCTTGATTGGGCTCCCGAAGGTCGCCGCAAGCGGCAAGCGAAGCTGAAACAATGAGGCTTTGGCAATGCAATACAATCTCACCAGAATCGATCCGGATGCGCCTAACGAGCAGTACCCGGTAGGTGAACGGGAAACCGTCACCGACCAGCTGCTAGAGGACCAGGTCCACAAGAACATCTTCATGGGCAAGCTTGAAGATGTGCTGCGTGGCGCGGTCAACTGGGGTCGCAAGAACTCCCTCTGGCCGTACAACTTCGGCCTGTCCTGCTGCTACGTGGAAATGACCACGGCCTTCACGGCACCCCACGACATCGCCCGCTTCGGCGCCGAAGTCATCCGGGCCTCGCCGCGTCAGGCCGACTTCATGGTCATCGCCGGTACCTGCTTCGTCAAAATGGCGCCGATCATCCAGCGCCTGTACGAGCAGATGCTCGAGCCCAAGTGGGTCATCTCCATGGGGTCGTGCGCCAACTCCGGTGGCATGTACGACATTTACTCGGTCGTTCAGGGGGTCGACAAGTTCCTCCCCGTGGACGTCTATGTGCCTGGCTGCCCGCCACGCCCTGAGGCTTTCCTGCAAGGCTTGATGCTGTTGCAGGAGTCGATCGGCCAAGAACGACGCCCGCTTTCCTGGGTTGTTGGTGATCAAGGTATTTACCGTGCCGAGATGCCAGCCCAGAAAGACCTTCGTCGTGAGCAGCGCATTGCAGTAACCAACCTGCGCAGCCCCGACGAAGTCTGATCCAGCGACCTGCCGCCCGCTCCCGAAGGAGCCGGCGGCCTGGCTTCATTCTTAACGTTGACCCAAAGCGACCGAGACCATGACAGCGGACAACGCTATTTTCATTCCGCCTTACAAGGCTGACGACCAGGATGTGGTCGTCGAACTGAACAACCGTTTTGGCGCCGAAGCATTTGTCGCCCAGGAAACCCGCACCGGCATGCCCGTGCTGTGGGTCAAGCGCGCCCAGCTCAAAGAGGTGCTCAGCTTCCTGCGTGGCGTGGCCAAGCCGTACAGCATGCTGTACGACCTGCACGGCGTCGACGAACGCCTGCGCACCCAGCGCCGTGGCCTGCCAGCCGCCGACTTCAGCGTGTTCTACCACCTGCTATCGGTCGAGCGTAACAGCGACGTGATGATCAAGGTATCGCTGAGCGAAGGCGACCTGAACCTGCCGACCGTGACCGGTATCTGGCCAAACGCCAACTGGTACGAGCGTGAAGTCTGGGACATGTTCGGCATCGACTTTGCCGGCCACCCGCACCTGAGCCGCATCATGATGCCGCCCACCTGGGAAGGCCACCCGCTGCGCAAGGACTACCCGGCCCGTGCCACCGAGTTCGACCCCTACAGCCTGACCCTCGCCAAGCAGCAGCTTGAAGAGGAATCGGCGCGCTTCAACCCGGAAGCCTGGGGCATGAAGCGTCAGGGCGCCAACGAGGACTACATGTTCCTCAACCTCGGCCCCAACCACCCTTCGGCGCACGGTGCCTTCCGTATCGTCCTGCAGCTGGACGGTGAAGAGATCGTCGACTGCGTTCCGGACATCGGCTACCACCACCGTGGTGCCGAAAAAATGGCCGAGCGCCAGTCCTGGCACAGCTTCATCCCCTACACCGACCGTATCGACTACCTCGGCGGGGTGATGAACAACCTGCCGTACGTGCTCGCCGTAGAGAAGCTGGCCGGTATCAAGGTGCCGCAGAAAGTCGACGTGATTCGCATCATGCTCGCCGAGTTCTTCCGCATCACCAGCCACCTGCTGTTCCTGGGCACCTACATCCAGGACGTGGGCGCCATGACCCCGGTGTTCTTCACCTTCACCGACCGCCAGCGCGCCTACACCGTGATCGAAGCGATCACCGGTTTCCGCCTGCACCCGGCCTGGTACCGCATCGGTGGCGTCGCCCACGACCTGCCGCGCGGCTGGGACAAGCTGGTCAAGGACTTCGTCGAATGGCTGCCCAAGCGCCTCGACGAGTACGAAAAGGCTGCCCTGCAGAACAGCATCCTCAAGGGCCGTACCATTGGCGTTGCCGCGTACAACACCAAGGAAGCCCTGGCCTGGGGTACTACTGGTGCCGGCCTGCGTGCCACCGGTTGCGACTTCGACCTGCGTAAAGCCCGCCCTTACTCCGGCTACGAGAACTTCGAGTTCGAAGTACCGCTGGCCCACAACGGCGATGCCTACGATCGCTGCATGGTCCGTGTCGAGGAGATGCGCCAGAGTATCCGCATCATCGACCAGTGCCTGCGCAACATGCCGGAAGGCCCGTACAAGGCGGATCACCCGCTGACCACGCCGCCGCCGAAAGAGCGCACCCTGCAGCACATCGAAACCCTCATCACGCACTTCCTGCAAGTCTCGTGGGGCCCGGTCATGCCGGCCAACGAGTCGTTCCAGATGATCGAGGCGACCAAGGGCATCAACAGTTACTACCTGACGAGCGATGGCGGCACCATGAGCTACCGCACCCGGATCCGTACCCCGAGCTACCCGCACCTGCAGCAGATCCCTTCGGTGATCAAGGGCAGCATGGTCGCCGACCTCATTGCGTACCTGGGCAGTATCGACTTCGTTATGGCTGACGTGGACCGCTAAGCATGAACAGCACGCTTATCCAGACAGACCGTTTCGCCCTGAGCGAAACCGAGCGCTCGGCCATCGAGCACGAAATGCATCACTACGAGGACCCGCGCGCGGCGTCCATCGAAGCCCTGAAAATCGTCCAGAAGGAACGTGGCTGGGTGCCGGACGGCGCCATTCACGCCATCGGCGAAGTGCTGGGCATCCCGGCCAGCGATGTCGAGGGTGTCGCCACCTTCTACAGCCAGATCTTCCGTCAGCCGGTCGGCCGCCACATCATCCGCGTGTGCGACAGCATGGTCTGCTACATCGGCGGCCATGAGTCCGTGGTCAGCCAGATCCAGAGCGAGCTGGGCATCGGCCTTGGCCAGACCACCGCCGACGGCCGCTTCACCCTGCTACCGGTGTGCTGCCTGGGCAACTGCGACAAGGCCCCGGCGCTGATGATCGACGACGACACCTTCGGCGACGTACAGCCGGCTGGCGTTACCAAACTGCTGGAGGGTTACGTATGACCATTACTTCCTTCGGCCCGGCCAACCGCATTGCGCGTACCGCCGAAACCCACCCGCTGACCTGGCGCCTGCGTGACGACGGCGAGCCGGTCTGGCTGGCCGAGTACGAGTCCAAGAACGGCTATGCCGCCGCGCGCAAGGCGCTGGCGCAAATGTCGGCCGACGACATCGTGCAAAGCGTCAAGGACTCCGGCCTCAAGGGCCGTGGTGGTGCAGGCTTTCCCACTGGCGTGAAGTGGGGCCTGATGCCCAAAGACGAATCCATGAACATCCGCTACCTGCTGTGCAACGCGGACGAAATGGAGCCGAACACCTGGAAGGACCGCATGCTGATGGAGCAACAGCCCCATCTGCTGGTCGAGGGCATGCTGATCAGCGCCCGCGCCCTGAAGGCCTACCGTGGCTACATCTTCCTGCGTGGCGAATACACCACCGCAGCGAAAAACCTCAACCGCGCCATTGATGAAGCCAAGGCCGCAGGCCTGCTGGGCAAGAACATCCTGGGTTCCGGTTTTGACTTCGAGCTGTTCGTGCACACCGGTGCCGGCCGCTACATCTGCGGTGAAGAAACAGCACTGATCAACTCGCTGGAAGGCCGCCGCGCCAACCCGCGCTCCAAGCCGCCCTTCCCTGCCGCCGTGGGCGTGTGGGGCAAGCCGACGTGCGTGAACAACGTCGAAACCCTGTGCAACGTGCCGGCCATCGTCGCCAACGGCAACGACTGGTACAAGTCGCTGGCCCGTGAAGGCAGCGAAGACCACGGCACCAAGCTGATGGGCTTCTCCGGCAAGGTGAAAAACCCGGGCCTGTGGGAACTGCCGTTCGGCGTCACCGCCCGCGAGCTGTTCGAAGACTACGCCGGTGGCATGCGCGACGGCTTCAAGCTCAAGTGCTGGCAGCCAGGCGGCGCCGGTACCGGCTTCCTGCTGCCCGAGCACCTCGACGCCCAGATGTACGCCGGTGGCATCGCCAAGGTCGGCACCCGTATGGGTACCGGTCTGGCCATGGCGGTGGACGACAGCATCAACATGGTGTCGCTGCTGCGCAACATGGAAGAGTTCTTCGCCCGCGAGTCGTGCGGCTGGTGCACCCCCTGCCGTGACGGCCTGCCGTGGAGCGTGAAGATGCTGCGCGCGCTGGAGAAAGGCCAGGGCCGTGCCGAAGACATCGAGACGCTGCTGGGGCTGGTCAACTTCCTCGGCCCAGGCCGCACCTTCTGTGCTCACGCACCCGGTGCCGTCGAGCCGCTGGGCAGTGCCATCAAATACTTCAGGTCCGAGTTCGAGGCCGGTGTCGCCCCAGCGTCCGCTGGTGACACCCTGCGCCCTAACCTGGCCAAGCCGATCGTGGTCGGCGCATAACAAGACGATTAAGGCGGGTGGTCCGTGCCACTCGCCAGCTTGCCGACAGGCCCGAGTCCATCGAGGCGTGCCGCAAGCTCACCGATTTCCATTAGCCACGCCCGCTCACGCGGGCCAACGAAGAACTTTGAACAATGGCCACTATCCACGTAGACGGCAAAGCGCTCGAAGTCAACGGTGCAGACAACCTGTTACAGGCGTGTCTGTCACTCGGCCTCGACATCCCTTATTTCTGCTGGCACCCGGCGCTTGGTAGCGTTGGCGCCTGCCGGCAGTGCGCGGTCAAGCAGTACACCGACGAGAACGACACCCGTGGTCGTATCGTCATGTCCTGCATGACCCCTGCCTCCGACGGCACCTGGATCTCCATCGACGATGACGAGTCCAAGGCGTTTCGCGCCAGCGTCGTCGAATGGCTGATGACCAACCACCCGCACGACTGCCCGGTGTGCGAGGAAGGCGGTCACTGCCACCTGCAGGACATGACGGTAATGACCGGCCACAACGAGCGCCGCTACCGTTTCACCAAGCGTACCCACCAGAACCAGGACCTCGGCCCGTTCATCGCCCATGAGATGAACCGCTGCATCGCCTGCTACCGCTGCGTGCGCTACTACAAGGACTACGCCGGTGGTACCGACCTGGGCGTCTACGGCGCCCACGACAACGTGTACTTCGGCCGCGTCGAAGACGGCGTGCTGGAAAGCGAGTTCTCCGGCAACCTGACCGAGGTCTGCCCGACCGGCGTGTTCACCGACAAGACCCACTCCGAGCGCTACAACCGCAAGTGGGACATGCAGTTCGCCCCGAGCATCTGCCACGGCTGCTCCAGCGGCTGCAACATCAGCCCGGGTGAGCGTTACGGCGAACTGCGCCGTATCGAGAACCGCTTCAACGGTTCGGTCAACCAGTACTTCCTGTGCGACCGTGGCCGCTTCGGCTATGGCTACGTCAACCGCAAGGACCGCCCACGCCAGCCACACCTGGCCGATGGCACCAAGCTGGGCCTGGACGCCGCCCTGGACAAGGCCGCCGACCTGCTGCGCGGCCGCACCATCGTCGGTATCGGCTCGCCACGCGCCAGCCTGGAAAGCAACTACGGTCTGCGTGAACTGGTCGGCGCCGACTACTTCTACGCCGGTATGGAAGCAGGCGAACTGGCCCGTGTGCGCCTGGCCCTGAACGTGCTGAACAACAGCCCGCTGCCAGTGCCGACCCTGCGTGACATCGAAGACCACGACGCCGTGTTCGTGCTCGGCGAAGACCTGACCCAAACCGCTGCCCGCGTTGCCCTGGCCGTGCGCCAGGCCACCAAAGGCAAGGCCGAGGCCATGGCCGAAGCCATGAAAGTGCAGCCGTGGCTCGACGCCGCCGTGAAGAACATCGGCCAGCACGCGCTGTACCCGCTGTTCATCGCCTCCCTGGCTGAAACCAAGCTGGACGACGTTGCCGAAGAGTGCGTACACGCCGCCCCGGCCGACCTGGCCCGCATCGGTTTCGCCGTGGCCCACGCCATCGAGCCGAGCGCACCTGCCGTTGCTGGCCTGGACGACGAAGCCAAGGCCCTGGCCCAACGCATCGCCGACGCCCTGGTCGCGGCCAAGCGCCCACTGGTGGTCGCTGGTACGTCCCTGGCCGACCCGGCGCTGATCGAAGCGGCCGCCAACATCGCCAAGGCCCTGAAGCTGCGCGAGAAGAACGGCTCGCTCAGCCTGGTGGTGCCTGAAGCCAACAGCATCGGCCTGGCCATGCTCGGTGGCGAGTCCGTCGATGCTGCGCTCGACGCCGTCATCAGCGGCAAGGCCGACGCCATTGTCGTGCTGGAAAACGACCTGTACGCCCGCGTACCGGCCGCCAAGGTCGACGCAGCCCTGGCTGCGGCCAAGGTGGTGATCGTTGCCGACCACTCGAAAACCCCGACGGTCGACCGCGCCCACCTGGTGCTGCCGGCTGCCTCGTTCGCCGAAGGCGACGGCACCCTGGTCAGCCAGGAAGGCCGTGCCCAGCGCTTCTTCCAGGTGTTCGACCCGCAATACCTGGACAGCAGCATCCAGATCCACGAAGGCTGGCGCTGGATGCACGCCCTGCGTGCCACCCTGCTGAACAAGCCGGTCGACTGGACCCAGCTGGACCACGTCACCAGCGCCTGCGCCGAAGCCGCCCCGCAACTGGCCGGCATCGTCAACGCCGCCCCAAGCGCCGCGTTCCGCATCAAGGGCATGAAGCTGGCCCGTGAGCCGCTGCGCTACTCCGGCCGCACCGCCATGCGCGCCAACATCAGCGTGCACGAACCGCGCACCCCGCAAGACAAGGACACCGCGTTCGCCTTCTCCATGGAAGGCTACTCGGGCTCCGCCGAACCGCGCCAGCAGGTGCCGTTCGCCTGGTCGCCGGGCTGGAACTCGCCACAAGCCTGGAACAAGTTTCAGGATGAGGTCGGTGGCCACCTGCGTGCCGGTGACCCGGGCGTGCGCCTGATCGAGTCGCAAGGCGACCGCCTGAACTGGTTCAACGCCATTCCGGGTGCCTTCAACCCGGCCCGTGGCACTTGGACCGCCGTGCCGTTCTTCCACCTGTTCGGCAGCGAAGAAAGCTCCTCGCGCGCCGCCCCGGTACAAGAACGCATCCCGGCTGCCTACGTGGCCCTGGCCAAGTCCGAAGCCGACCGCCTGGGCGTCAACGACGGTGCCCTGCTGAGCCTGAACGTGGCCGGTGTGGCCCTGCGCCTGCCGCTGCGCATCAATGAAGAGCTGGGCGCAGGCCTGGTCGCGTTGCCGAAAGGCCTGGCCGGCATTCCGCCTGCCATCTTCGGTGCATCCGTCGAAGGTCTGCAGGAGGCAGCACAATGAGCTGGTTCACCCCCGAAGTAATCGACGTGATCCTCACCGTGCTGCGGGCCATCGTGGTCCTGCTGGCGGTGGTGGTCTGCGGCGCGCTGCTCAGCTTCGTCGAGCGCCGCCTGCTGGGCTGGTGGCAGGACCGTTACGGCCCGAACCGCGTAGGCCCGTTCGGTATGTTCCAGATTGCAGCCGACATGCTGAAGATGTTCTTCAAGGAAGACTGGAACCCACCTTTCGTCGACCGCGTCATTTTCACCTTGGCACCGGTCGTGGCCATGAGCGCCCTGCTCATTGCCTTCGTGGTCATCCCGATCACCCCGACCTGGGGCGTTGCCGACCTGAACATCGGCCTGCTGTTCTTCTTCGCCATGGCCGGCCTGTCGGTCTACGCGGTGCTGTTCGCTGGCTGGTCGTCGAACAACAAGTACGCCCTGCTGGGCAGCTTGCGTGCTTCGGCACAGACCGTGTCGTACGAAGTGTTCCTGGGCCTGGCGCTGATGGGCGTGGTGGTGCAGGTGGGCTCGTTCAACATGCGCGACATCGTTGAATACCAGGCCCAGAACCTGTGGTTCATCATTCCGCAGTTCTTCGGCTTCTGCACCTTCTTCATCGCTGGCGTCGCCGTGACCCACCGTCACCCGTTCGACCAGCCAGAAGCAGAACAGGAACTGGCCGACGGCTACCACATCGAGTATGCCGGCATGAAATGGGGCATGTTCTTCGTCGGTGAGTACATCGGCATCATCCTCATCTCGGCGCTGCTGGTAACCCTGTTCTTCGGCGGCTGGCACGGCCCGTTCGGCATCCTGCCGCAACTGTCGTTCCTGTGGTTCGCGCTGAAGACCGCGTTCTTCATCATGCTGTTCATCCTGCTGCGCGCCTCGATCCCGCGCCCACGCTATGACCAGGTGATGGACTTCAGCTGGAAGTTCTGCCTGCCGCTGACCCTGATCAATTTGCTGGTGACCGCTGCGATCGTGCTCTACAACACGCCAGCCGTCGCGGCCCAGTGAGGATTTGACCCATGTTCAAGTATATCGGCGACATCGTTAAGGGCACCGGCACACAGCTGCGCAGCCTGGCCATGGTGTTCTCCCACGGGTTCCGCAAGCGCGACACCCTGCAATACCCCGAAGAACCCGTGTACCTGCCGCCGCGCTACCGCGGCCGTATCGTCCTCACCCGCGACCCCGATGGCGAGGAGCGCTGCGTAGCGTGCAACCTCTGCGCGGTGGCCTGCCCGGTTGGCTGCATCTCGCTGCAGAAAGCCGAGACCGAGGACGGTCGTTGGTACCCGGAATTCTTCCGCATCAACTTCTCGCGTTGCATTTTCTGCGGCCTGTGTGAAGAAGCGTGCCCGACCACCGCGATCCAGCTGACGCCGGATTTCGAAATGGCCGAGTTCAAGCGTCAGGACCTGGTGTACGAGAAAGAAGATCTGCTGATCTCCGGCCCCGGCAAGAACCCTGACTACAACTTCTACCGTGTTGCGGGTATGGCCATCGCTGGCAAGCCGAAAGGCGCTGCGCAGAACGAAGCCGAGCCGATCAACGTGAAGAGCTTGCTCCCATAAGGACAGAAAGATGGAATTCGCTTTCTACTTCGCATCCGGGATCGCCGTGGTCTCCACCCTTCGGGTGGTGACCGGTACCAACCCCGTGCACGCCTTGCTTTACCTGATCATTTCGCTGATTTCCGTGGCCATGATCTTCTTCTCCCTGGGTGCGCCGTTCGCCGGCGCCCTGGAAGTGATCGCCTACGCCGGCGCCATCATGGTGCTGTTCGTGTTCGTGGTGATGATGCTCAACCTGGGGCCGGCTTCGGTCGCCCAGGAACGGGGCTGGCTCAAGCCCGGCATCTGGGTCGGGCCAGTGATCCTCGGCGCCCTGCTACTGGCAGAGCTGCTGTACGTGCTGTTCGCCACCCCGAGCGGCGCTGGCATCAGCGGTACCACCGTGGGCCCGAAAGCAGTGGGTATCAGCCTGTTCGGCCCTTACCTGCTGGTGGTCGAACTGGCGTCGATGCTGCTGCTGGCTGCAGCCGTCACCGCCTTCCACCTGGGCCGCAACGAGGCGAAGGAGTAAATCATGGGTGCTATCCCTCTCGAGCACGGTCTGGCAGTCGCCGGCATCCTGTTCTGCTTAGGTCTGGTTGGCCTGATGGTCCGCCGCAACATCCTCTTCGTGCTCATGAGCCTGGAAGTCATGATGAACGCCTCTGCCCTGGCGTTCGTCGTCGCCGGTGCCCGTTGGGTCCAGCCCGACGGCCAGGTGATGTTCATTCTGGTGATCAGCCTGGCAGCCGCCGAGGCCAGTATTGGCCTGGCCATCCTGCTGCAACTGTATCGCCGCTTCCACACTCTCGACATCGATGCTGCCAGTGAGATGCGCGGATGAACCTTCTCTTCCTGACTTTCGTCTTCCCCCTCGTCGGCTTCCTGCTGCTGTCGTTCTCGCGCGGGCGGTTCTCGGAGAACCTGTCCGCCCTGATCGGCGTCGGCTCGGTGGGCCTTTCGGCGGCCACCGCCGCCTACGTCATCTGGCAATTCAACGTCGCCCCGCCTGAAGGCGGCGCGTACAGCCAGCTGCTGTGGCAGTGGATGTCGGTGGACGGCTTTGCGCCGAACTTCACCCTGTACCTGGATGGCCTGTCGGTCACCATGCTGGGCGTGGTCACTGGCGTGGGCTTCCTGATCCACCTGTTCGCCTCCTGGTACATGCGTGGCGAAGCCGGCTACTCGCGCTTCTTCTCGTACACCAACCTGTTCATCGCCAGCATGCTGTTCCTGATCCTGGGCGATAACCTGCTGTTCATCTACTTCGGCTGGGAAGGCGTGGGCCTGTGCTCGTACCTGTTGATCGGTTTCTACTACAGCAACCGCAACAACGGTAACGCGGCACTCAAGGCCTTCATCGTCACCCGTATCGGCGACGTGTTCATGGCCATTGGCCTGTTCATCCTGTTCGCCCAGCTGGGTACCTTGAACGTGCAGGAACTGCTGGTGCTGGCACCGCAGAAGTTCCAGGCGGGCGACACCTGGATGGTGTTGGCAACCCTGATGCTGCTGGGCGGTGCGGTCGGTAAATCGGCCCAGCTGCCACTGCAGACCTGGCTGGCCGACGCGATGGCAGGCCCGACCCCGGTTTCGGCGCTGATCCACGCCGCGACCATGGTGACCGCAGGCGTGTACCTGATCGCCCGCACCAACGGCCTGTTCCTGCTGGCGCCGGACATCCTGCACCTGGTAGGCGTTGTCGGTGGTGTGACCCTGGTGCTGGCCGGCTTCGCCGCGCTGGTACAGACCGACATCAAGCGTATCCTCGCCTACTCGACCATGAGCCAGATCGGCTACATGTTCCTGGCCCTGGGCGTCGGTGCCTGGGACGCGGCGATCTTCCACCTGATGACCCACGCCTTCTTCAAGGCCCTGCTGTTCCTTGCCTCCGGTGCGGTGATCGTTGCCTGCCACCACGAGCAGAACATCTTCAAGATGGGCGGCCTGTGGAAGAAACTGCCGCTGGCCTACGCCAGCTTCGTGGTAGGTGGCGCTGCCCTGGCTGCACTGCCGATCGTGACCGTGGGCTTCTACTCCAAGGACGAGATCCTCTGGGAAGCCTTCGCCAGCGGCAACACCGGCCTGCTGTACGCCGGCCTGGTGGGTGCGTTCATGACCTCGCTGTACACCTTCCGCTTGATCTTCATCGCCTTCCACGGCGAAGCCAAGACCGAAGCCCACGCCGGCCATGGCATCAGCCACTGGCTGCCACTGGGCGTGCTGATCGTGCTGTCGACCGCCGTCGGTGCCTTGATTCACCCGCCGCTGGCAGGCGTGCTGCCTGAAAGCGCCGGCCATGCCGGTGGCGAAGCCAAGCACGCGCTGGAGATCACGTCGGGTGCCATCGCCATCGCCGGTATCCTGCTGTCGGCCCTGCTGTT
This sequence comes from Pseudomonas sp. FYR_2, assembly GCF_043106425.1. Lineage (NCBI taxonomy): Bacteria > Pseudomonadati > Pseudomonadota > Gammaproteobacteria > Pseudomonadales > Pseudomonadaceae > Pseudomonas > Pseudomonas sp. FYR_2. Next base: position 35,942 of record NZ_JBICMM010000057.1, on the reverse strand, counting down.
CCTGGGCAAGCGCACCTTCGTCAGCGCAGTTGCCAACAGCGGCATCGGCCGCGTCCTGTCGGCCTGGTGGTTCGCCGCCTGGGGCTTCGACTGGATCTACGACAAGCTCTTCGTCAAACCGTACCTGCTGATCAGCCACATCCTGCGCAAGGACCCGGTTGACCGCAGCATCGGCCTGATCCCTCGCATGGCGCGTGGCGGCCACGTCGCCATGAGCAAGACCGAGACAGGCCAACTGCGCTGGTACACCGCCTCTATCGCCGTGGGTGCCGTGCTGGTGCTCGGCGCTGTGGTAGTGGCTGCGGTATGACTATGAATCTTGCGACTTTGCCAAAGGAAACCAACCCGTCATGATTTTGCCTTGGCTGATCCTGATCCCCTTCATCGGCGGCTTCCTGTGCTGGCTGGGTGAGCGCTTCGGCGCCACCCTGCCGCGCTGGATCGCGCTGCTGACCATGTCCCTGCTGCTCGGCATCGGCCTGTGGCTGTGGGGCACCGGCGACTACACCCTCGCCCCCGCTCCGGGCGCCGAACCTGCCTGGGCCGTGGAATACAAAATCCAGTGGATCCAGCGCTTCGGCATCAGCATCCACCTGGCCCTCGACGGCCTGTCGCTGCTGATGATCCTGCTCACCGGCCTGCTCGGTGTGCTGTCGGTACTGTGTTCCTGGAAAGAAATCCAGCGCCACGTCGGCTTCTTCCACCTCAACCTGATGTGGATTCTCGGCGGCGTGGTCGGTGTGTTCCTGGCCCTGGACCTGTTCCTGTTCTTCTTCTTCTGGGAAATGATGCTGGTGCCGATGTACTTCCTCATCGCGCTCTGGGGTCACAGCTCGGCGGACGGCAAGAAAACCCGGATCTACGCGGCGACCAAGTTCTTCATCTTCACTCAGGCCAGCGGCCTGATCATGCTGGTGGCGATCCTGGGCCTGGTGCTGGTCAACTACAACACCACCGGCGTGCTCACCTTCAACTACAGCGACCTGCTCAAGACCGAGCTGCCAGCCGGTGTCGAGTACGTGCTGATGCTGGGCTTCTTCATCGCCTTCGCGGTGAAGCTGCCAGTGGTGCCGTTCCACTCCTGGCTGCCTGACGCTCACGCCCAGGCACCGACCGCAGGCTCCGTGGACCTGGCGGGTATCTTGCTGAAGACTGCGGCCTACGGCCTGCTGCGCTTTGCACTGCCGCTGTTCCCGAACGCCTCGGCAGAGTTCGCGCCCATCGCCATGACCCTGGGCCTGATCGGTATCTTCTACGGTGCCTTCCTGGCCTTCGCACAAACCGACATCAAGCGCCTGATCGCCTTCTCCAGCGTCTCGCACATGGGCTTCGTGCTGATCGGCATCTACTCCGGCAGCCAGCAGGCCCTGCAAGGCGCGGTGATCCAGATGCTGGCCCACGGCCTGTCGGCTGCCGCGCTGTTCATCCTGTCCGGCCAGCTGTATGAGCGCCTGCACACCCGCGACATGCGCCAGATGGGCGGCCTGTGGCACCGCATCGCCTATCTGCCGGCCATCAGCCTGTTCTTCGCGGCGGCATCGCTGGGCCTGCCAGGTACCGGCAACTTCGTCGGCGAGTTCCTGATCCTGATCGGCAGCTTCGTGCATGTCCCGTGGATCACCGTGATCGCCACCACCGGCCTGGTCTTCGGTTCGGTGTACTCGCTGATCATGATCCACCGCGCCTACTTCGGCCCGGCTAAGTCCGACACCGTGCTGGCCGGCATGGACGGTCGCGAGCTGGTCATGGTGCTGGGCCTGGCGGTGTTGCTGATCCTGCTGGGCGTGTATCCGCAGCCGTTCCTCGACACCTCTGCCGCCACCATGAGTGGTGTGCAGCAGTGGCTCGGTTCCGCTTTCACTCAACTCGCTTCGGCCCGGTAAGAGCGCTATGGAATTCACCACTCAACACTTTATCGCATTGGCGCCGATGCTGATCACCACCATCACCACGGTGGTGGTGATGCTGGCGATCGCCTGGAAGCGCAACCACTCGCAGACCTTCCTGCTGTCCACCGTGGGCCTGAACCTGGCCCTGCTGTCGATCCTGCCGGCGCTGAAGGTTGCGCCACTGGCGGTCACCCCGCTGATCACCATCGACAAGTTCGCCTGTCTCTACATGGCGATCATTCTGGTGGCGACGCTGGCTTGCGTCACCCTGGCCCACGCCTACCTGGGCGAAGGGTCCAAGGGCTTCCCGGGGAACCGTGAAGAACTGTACCTGCTGCTGCTGATGTCGGCCTTGGGTGGCCTGGTGCTGGTCAGCGCCAACCACCTGGCCGGCCTGTTCATCGGCCTGGAGCTGCTGTCGGTACCGGTCTACGGCCTGGTGGCGTATGCCTTCTTCAACAAGCGGTCACTGGAAGCCGGCATCAAGTACATGGTGCTGTCGGCTGCCGGTTCCGCCTTCCTGCTGTTCGGCATGGCCCTGCTGTACGCCGATGCCGGTAGCCTGAGCTTCGACCAGATCGGCAAGGCCCTGGCTACCACCAGCATGCCAAGCCTGGTGGCCCAACTGGGCCTGGGCATGATGCTGGTCGGCCTGGCCTTCAAGCTGTCGCTGGTGCCGTTCCACCTGTGGACCCCGGACGTGTACGAAGGCGCCCCGGCGCCGGTCGCCGCGTTCCTGGCCACCGCCAGCAAGGTGGCGGTATTCGCCGTGGTGGTGCGCCTGTTCATGCTCTCCCCTGCTGCCAGCAGTGGCGTGCTTAGCACCGTACTGGCAGTGATCGCCGTCGCTTCGATCCTGATCGGTAACCTGCTGGCGCTGACCCAGAGCAACCTCAAACGCCTGCTCGGTTACTCGTCCATCGCCCACTTCGGTTACCTGGTCATTGCCCTGGTCGCCAGCAAGGGCCTGGCCCTGGAAGCCATGGGCGTGTACCTGGTCACCTACGTGATCACCAGCCTGGGCGCCTTCGGTGTCATCACCCTGATGTCCTCGCCATACGGCGGCCGTGACGCCGATGCGCTGTACGAGTACCGCGGCCTGTTCTGGCGCCGTCCGTACCTGACCGCAGTACTGACCGTGATGATGCTGTCGCTGGCGGGTATCCCGCTGACCGCTGGCTTCATCGGCAAGTTCTACATCATTGCCACCGGCGTCGAGTCGCACCTGTGGTGGCTGGTCGGTGCGCTGGTGATCGGTAGCGCCATCGGCGTGTACTATTACCTGCGCGTCATGGTCACCCTGTACCTGGTCGAGCCAAACCTGCGTCGCCACGACGCCCCGCTGAAGTGGGAACAGCGCACCGGTGGCGTCATGCTGCTGGCCATCGCCATTCTCGCCTTCGTGCTGGGTGTGTACCCGCAGCCACTGCTGGAACTGGTTCAGCAAGCCGGCCTGCAACTGATCGGCTGATTACCCCGGCAGTTTTGGCAAGACAAAACACCCCGCCTAGGCGGGGTGTTTTTTTATCTGCACGTTTTATTGCCTGTACCCAACGGCCCCTCACCCAAGCGGGCTACCCTGGCCTGCACCCGGCAAGGCGGCCTTGCGCAAATCACCATTGGCTGAAGGCAGGTAGACTTCCGGGTTGGGCATACCACTCGGGGAGAGTTCGTGGGTCATTTCGAATTCGGCCCGCACTGACCAGCCACACGCCTCGGTGGTGCATTGCAAATAAGCGATCCGCAGGAAAATATGGCGCCCTTCGCTAGTGCGTATACGCATACGGCTGTGGCAATGCGGACAAACCAGCTTGTAAGTACTCACGGCAAATACCTACTAGCATTGACCAGGCAGGCCTGTGTGTAAGTATTGGCTGCAACTATGGGTGTATTCTTCAATTTGGTGGTTCTCATTGCAGAAATGCTCCTTAAAACGCAGGGCTGTATTCATAACGAGTAGTTTAAGCCCATGGAATATCATTAAACCAGTCATGGATATTTGTTATGAGTACTCACGTACTTACCGAGGTGCTCGCACGCCTCAAGCTTCTTACCCGCTCCCAGTCCGACGCCGACCTGTCCCGTGCACTTTCCATCAGCCCGCAAACACTCAGTAGCTGGAAGGTGCGCGACAGCATCCCGTACGCACTTTGCATGGAGATCGCCAGGCAGCATGCATGCTCCCTGGACTGGCTACTGCTCGGTGAAACGGCACAGCGCCCCGGGCACGAATGTGAAGCCGGCTGGGAGGGCGACGTGCTCGAACGCCTGCGCGCACTCTCACCCGACGACCGCCACACCATCCTGTTGCTCATCAAGGACAAGCAACGTATCCAGCAGCTGGAACAACAATTGAGCGAACTGCGCAGCCAGCTACCTCAGGCCACCGGCAGCTAACCCCGGCGGCGCCAGCGCTGTATGAGCTCGCGTGGGTCGAGCGTATCCAGCCAGACCATGACCTTGAGGCTGATGGGGATGACCACCACGGCGGCCACGAATGCCGCCATGCCTCGGGTCAGCAAGGGTGCCAGCGATGAAACCAGCGGCTCGAACAGGTGCCCCACCCCCACGGTCACGAACACCAGCAGCAATTTCTTGCCCAGCGTCAGGCGTCTGGCTGCATCGGTGATCAACCGGTCACGTGCAGCACTCACCAACAAAGCCCCTAGCAAAGCAGCGAACAACACACTGCCATCAACGCCCAACAGTTCGATCAGCGACAAGACCAAGCGGTCGATAAGGGACTCCTCAGGCATGGGTAGCACTCCGACGGGAGGTCGGCAAGTACGCGGTCGAGCCAAGGCTGTACAGGACCGCAGCTTCGACAAAACGGATGTAACACACCCGCAAAGCGCGCCCCTGGTCGTGCCCGGCCACATCCTCAAGGCGCTTGTAACCGCGCTCTCGCAGCACTGCGCGCCAACCCGCGAACTCGCGTGCAGCATCAATGGCGGCGCAACGTGCAGCCACCTCCAGCGCGGTCTCACTGACGGGCCGCAGCACGCTCAGGCGTTCGCGTAGCCTGCCCAGGTCTACCCGGGGCCAGAACGGGTCATGGCTATCGGCATAGCGTGGCATTAAACGTTCGTTGCTCATGCCCCTACCCCCTCACTGCTCAGCCAGCATGCCGTAACGAATGGCCTTGATTACCGCAGCCACCCGGGTAGGCACGTCGAACTTGCGCAGGATGTTGGACACATGGAAGTTCACCGTCGACTCCTTGCAGTCAAGGATCCGGCCTATTTCCCACGAACTTTTGCCGTAGGCGCACCACAACAGCACTTGCCGTTCACGAGGCGTCAGGCGAACCGGGGCGTCCGCCGGGGGTTGCTGCGGGTGTCGTGCGTTGTCAGTCATGCTTGTACTCCACGGGTGATTGAGCGAGGCATCGCTGCCGATCTGCAGTCACCTTACGAAGCGCATACCGCATCGCTCCACTGCTGCGGCTTGTAATGAACTTTCGTACAAAACCGTCTGACGAAGGCTGCACAAGATTTGCTGACTTTCTTCGTGCTCCGGGCGGCATTTCGCTCGTCTCAACGCCGTTGTCCATTCGCCTTTCACCTGGAGTCGTACAATGCGTTCCGATTTACCCCTCTCGTCCTGCCTCGGTTTGCTGGCTGCCTTGACTGCCGCCCAGCCCACCCTGGGGGCATCCTCGGTCGAACTGGGCCAGGTGCTGATCACCGATGAGGAGCAGAACGACTTGACGGCAGCCGGCGAACGCCTGCGTGAAATACCAGGCGCTAGCAACCTGGTGGATATGCAGCGCGTGGGGCAAGGCCGGGTGGCCAGCAACCAGGACGTGCTCGCCTACCAGCCAGGGGTGTTCGCCCAATCTGCGGGCAACGACGGCATCAAGCTGTCGATCCGCGGCTCGGGCATCAACCGCGCGCCAGGTGCCCACGGCTCCGGGGTGTATACAATGTTCGACGGCCTGCCCTTGACCGGCCCGGGCGGCACGCCCTATGAGCTGTTCGAACCGCTGTGGCTAAGCCACGCCGAAGTGCTGCGCGGCGCCAATGGCTTCGACCAAGGCGCCCTGGCGCTCGGCGGCGCCATCAACTACGTCACCCACACCGGCTACGACGCCGCGCCGTTGCAAGTGCGCTATGAGGTCGGCAGCCGTGGCTACCAGCACCGGCATATCAGCTCCGGCCAGGTACTGGGCAACCTCGACTACTACGTGGCCCTGACCGATTCCGAATATGACGGCTACCAGGCACACAGCAGCGGCAGCGCCAAAGGCATCGCCGCCAACATCGGCTACCGCTTCAACCCCAACTTGGAAACCCGCTTTTACCTGCGCTACCGAGAAACCGAAAACGAACTGGCCGGGCGCCTGACCAAGGACCAGATCAAGCACCACCCACGCGTGGCCAACCCGGCCTACCTGGCCCGCGACGACAGCCGCCCGCAACCGAGCAGCACCTGGGTCGCCAACAAGACCACCTTCTACCTCGACGACGATGCGCGCCTGGAAGCCGGGCTGGTCTACCACGACTACCCGATGGACCTGCGTGAAGGCCCGATGCGCCTGAAGGTGGCCTACACCGATGTCAGCGGTACGCTGAACTACTCGCGCCGCGACACCCTGTTCGGCCACGAGAGCAAAACCACCGTCGGCTGGCGTACTACCAAGCACCTGCCCAACAGTGGCGCGTCACAGTTCGCGCGCAGTGGTGACGTGTTCGGTCCACGCACCCGCGACTTCACCTATCAGGGCTCGGACACCGTGCTGCATGCCGGCAACGACCTGGAACTGGCCCCCAACCTGTGGCTGACCACCGGCCTGGCGATGATCTACACCCGCCGCGAGAGTGACGTGACCTACCCTGCCGAAGGCGGCAAGGTAAGCATGCATGACTGGGATTATGCCCCTCGCCTGGGGTTGCGCTACGACGTCCGCCCAGACCTGCAGGTGTACGGCAACCTCAGCCGCTCGGTAGAGCCGCCGCATCCCTGGGCCCTGATCTGGAGTGCGCCCACAGCCAACCAACCGATCGAAATGCAAAACCAGACGGCCACCACACTGGAATTGGGCACACGCGGCGAATCGGCATTCGGGCATTGGGATTTGGCGTGGTACTACTCACAGGTTCGCCATGAATTGTTGGCGGTGGAAATCGTGCAAGGCGCCCCTGCCAAGGAGTTCAACGCCAGCGCCACCGTGCACCAAGGCGTGGAAGCGGGCCTGGACAGTACCCTGTGGGAACGCAGCGGCACCGGCAGGCTCAGCCTGCGCCAGGCCTACACCTTCAGTGACTGCCACTACCGCGATGACGACACGTTCGGTGACAACCGCCTGCCGGGCATCCCCATGCACTACTACCAGGCCGAATTGCGCTATGACTGGCCGAGCGGGTTCTATGCAGGGGTGAATACTCAGATGGCGTCCAAAGTGCAGGTGGACTACGCCAACAGCTACCACGCCGATGAATATGCCTTGCTCGGCGCGCGCCTTGGCTGGGATTCACCGAAGCAGGACTGGCAGACCTGGCTGGATCTACGCAACCTGACCAACAAGCGCTATGCGGCGACGGTATCACCTATCGCCACCGTTACCACTGAAAATGATAAAGCCCGCCTGACACCAGGCGAAGGGTTTGGCGTGTATGCAGGCGTTTCCTACAGCTTCCGCTAAACAGCAGGGGCCGCTACGCGGCCCCAATGAAATCAGCCCCGGATGAGCAGGTATCAAACCGCCCTGTTCAACTTCACCCACGAAGCAAACTTGTCGACAAACGCCTGCAAGAACGGTCGGGTCTTGTCGTTGAGCTTGCCCGAGTCCTCGAACAGGCTTGCTGCGCCGCCGATATAGGCCTCAGGCATCTGCATGCAAGGCATGTCCAGGAACACCAACGACTGACGCACGGCATGGTTGGCACCAAAGCCGCCAATGGCCCCCGGCGACACACTCACCACCGCCGTCGGCTTGCCGCTCCATGCACTTTGCCCGTAGGGTCGCGAGCCCACATCAATGGCATTTTTCAGGCAACCCGGCACCGAGCGGTTGTATTCCGGCGTGACGAACAGCACGGCATCACTGTCGCGGATCTCTTTGCGAAAACGCTCCCACGCCTTGGGCACCGCTTCGGCCTCGACGTCCTCGTTGTACAACGGCAAATCGCCAATCTCGACAATCTTCAGGGCTAGGCTGGACGGCGCCAGCTCCGAAAGTGCGCGGGCGACCTTACGGTTGTAGGACTCCTTGCGCAAGCTGCCGACGACAACCGCTACCGAATACACCTGGCTCATGGCAATTTCCATCCTGTGCTGGGTAAAGGGACGTTGTAGTTATAGATGACCGTTCCTCGGCGCTTCGTTTTTTTTTGTGCAAGGCGAAAACTTCCGCGGTTGTTCCACGGTCTATTCCTGCATACATTTCCTACGCAATTCAGAGGTTTCCACCCAAATGGCAGCAGTAATGGTCGGCCAATTCCACGCCCGTGATGCCGAAGGCCGTATCTACCCCGTGCACGAGTTCCAGGAGTCCACCCTGCAACTGGACGGCAGCACGCTGGGCGCCCCCATCACCACTTACCGTCTGGCCATCGGCGACAAGGTCAACCACCTGGGTGAAAACCGTTTCGAACTGGCACGCTCCGGTGTCGAGATCATTCGCATTCCTTGATGCAGTCCACGGTGTAGCCACCACTCTCGTTCTGCAGGCCATGCACGTCGGCGACAAAACCGGGAAACCCTTGGTTGAACGCCCGGGCAAAGGCCAGGTAGTCGAGTATCGAGCGGGTCGCCTCGGTGAACCGCTCCCCCGGCATGATCAACGGAATGCCAGGCGGGTACGGCACCAGCATGACTGCCGCCACACGCCCCAGCAGTACCTCGATCGGCACCGCCTCCACCTCTCCACGCACCATCTGGTCATAGGCCTGGGCCGGGCTCACGGCCACCTCTGGCAAGCGCGTGAACAGGCGCTTGAGTTGCTTGGCCGTGGCGTTGCTGCGGTAGCAGCCATGCAACTGGTCGCACAGGTCGCGCAGGCCCATCCCCCGGTAGCGTGATGCATCGGCGGCCACCACACTCGGCAAGCAGCTGCTCAGGGCAGTATTGCCATCGTAGTGGCGCTTGAACTCCAGCAACTCGGTCAGCAACGTGCTCCACTTGCCCTTGGTGATGCCCATGGAGAACAACACCAGAAAGCTGTACAGGCCGGTTTTTTCCACCACCAGCCCCCGCTCCCAGAGAAACTTGCTGACCACCACTGCCGGGATACCGTGCTCGTCCAGCACACCACCCGCACTAAGGCCCGGCATCACCAGGGTTACCTTCAGCGGGTCGAGCAGCACGTAGTCGTCCACCACCTCGCCAAAGCCATGCCACTCTGCGCCGGGTTGCAACAACCAGTCCTGCGCTTGCAGATGGTGAATACCTTCAGCGCTCGGCGGCTGCCAGATACTGAACCACCAATCATCTGCGGCAATGTGTTCGCGCAGATTGGCCAGGGCACGGCGAAAGCTCAGTGCCTCGTCGAACATTTCTTGCAGCAGCGAGCGCCCGGACGGCCCTTCCATCATGGTCGAGGCCACGTCCAGCGAAGCAAGGATGCTGTACTGCGGCGAGGTCGATATGTGCATCATGAACGCTTCGTTGAAGCGGTCGCGGTCCAGTTGGCGCCTGGCCCCGTCTTGCACATGAATCATGGAAGCCTGGCTGAACGCCGCCAGCAGCTTGTGGGTGGAATGGGTACTGAACACCAGCGGGCTATCGTCCGCGCAGGCAGTGCCCATGGCATAACGCCCGGTGAAGAAGTCATGAAACGCCGCATAGGCAAACCAGGCCTCGTCGAAGTGCAGCACCTCGACACTGCTGCCCAAGGTCTGCTTGATCAGCCCTGCGTGGTAACACAGGCCGTCATAGGTGGAGTTGGTCACCACCGCCAGCTTGATACGCGGCGCCCGGCCACGGGCGAGCGGGTTGGCCTGGATCTTCGCCTGGATCGCCTCAGGGCTGAACTCGCTGAGCGGGATCGGGCCGATGATGCCCAGTTCGTTACGCTCTGGGCACAAGTACAACGGAATGGCGCCGGTCATGATGATCGCGTGGACCACCGACTTGTGGCAGTTGCGGTCCACCAGCACCAGATCGTCACGGCCGACCATGGCGTGCCAGACGATCTTGTTGGCCGTAGAGGTGCCATTGATGACGAAGAAGGTATGGTCGGCGCCAAAGTTGCGGGCAGCCCTGGCCTCGGCTTCAGCCAAGGGGCCGGTGTGGTCAAGCAGCGACCCCAGCTCCGGCACCGAAACCGACAGATCGGAGCGCAGCGTGTTTTCCCCGAAAAACTGGTGAAAGGCTTGGCCTACCGGGCTTTTATGGTAGGCCACGCCACCACCATGGCCCGGGGTGTGCCAGGAATAGTTGGATTGCGCGGTGTGCTGCACCAGCGCCTTGAAGAAAGGCGGCAACAGGCCATCGAGGTAGGTGTGTGCGGCACGCGCCACCTGGCGGGCAAGAAACGGTACGGTGTCTTCGAACAGGTACAGGATGCCGCGCAGCTGGTTGAGCTCGCTCATGGCCTCGGCAGGGGCGTTTTCCAGGGTGACCTGCTCACCCAGGGCGAAGATCGGCAGGTTGGGTGCACGCAGGCGAGCCAGGCGGATCAGCTCGGCCATGTTCTGCAACAGGTGGGTATTTTCGCCGGCGCCTTCGGCGGCGATCAGCATGCAGGCCAGGCCGTGGTGGGTGGCGGCGACCAGCCGCGCTTCGGCGTGGTCGGCGGCAGCGAGGATGGCAAAGCCGTCCTGGCGCAGTTCCTCGGCAATGCCCCTCACGCGCTCGCCGGCGACGCTGTCAGCCTTGATGGCGCGGTGGACGATGAGGATGGGGAACTTGAGGTCCTTGTACATCAGGTGGCTACCTCCGAAGGACAGGGCGTCCATTTCAGGGTAGTTGAACCTGTGTTTTCAGGGCCGGCCTCTTCGCGGGCACGCCCGCCCCCACAAGAACCCCACTTGCTCAGGCTTTGTGAGATCCCTGTGCGAGCGGGCGTGCCCGCGAAGAGGCCGGTACAGGCTAAGAATCAACCAGCAGGTGTCTCGGTCAAGGCTTGCCACATGGAAGGCCCACCCGACGACTTGGCAATGGCCGCCAGGCGCTCGGCATGCGCCTCCAGCTCTTCGGCACTGGCCATGATCACCCGCCCCGGCGCACGCCCGGTAATCCGGCGGATCTCGCTACCTACAGCCCCCTGCCCGTCACCTTCGGCGTCTGCCCCATGACCAGCCAGCGACAGGCTGGTCTGGCCACCGGTCATCGCCAGGTAGACGTCTGCCAGCAGTTCCGAGTCGAGCAGTGCGCCGTGCAGTTCACGGCCCGAGTTGTCGATATCGTAGCGTTTGCACAACGCATCGAGGCTGTTGCGCTGCCCCGGGTGACGCGAACGTGCCAACAGCAGGGTATCGAGGATGGTGCAATACTGCGAAGCGTCCGCACGGTCGTGCTGGCCGAGCAAGGCGAATTCGTTGTTGATGAAGCCAACGTCGAACGCCGCGTTGTGGATGACCAGGGTAGCGCCCTGGATGAACTCGAAGAACTCCTCAGCTACATCGCCAAAGCGCGGTTTGCCGACCAGGAAGGCATCGGTGATGCCGTGGACGTTGATCGCGCCCTCGTCACTCTCGCGGTCCGGCTGCAGGTAAACGTGGAAGTGCCGCCCGGTCAGGCGCCGGCCGATGACTTCGACACAGCCGATCTCGATGATCCGGTGGCCTTCGCTGACCGGCATACCCGTGGTTTCGGTATCGAGAATGACGAACCGCTTATCTTGCTGCTGCTCCACGCGGGGCGCTCCAACTTGCATCAGTTACAAAGGCGGCAATTGTACCCCAGCTCAACGCTGGGCGCGCACTTCGTCCACGCCACGGTTGGCCAGCTGGTCGGCGCGTTCGTTGCCGGGGTGACCGATATGGCCGCGCACCCACTTCCAGGTCACTTTGTGGCGGTTGACCTGCTCATCCAGTTGCTGCCACAGGTCGGCATTCTTCACCGGCTCCTTGGCCGCCGTCTTCCAGCCGCGCTTCTTCCAGTTGACCATCCACTCGTTGATGCCCTTCATCACGTACTGCGAGTCGGTGGTCAACACCACTTCGCATTCACGCTTCAACGCCATCAACCCCTGGATCGCGGCCATCAGCTCCATGCGATTGTTGGTGGTGTCACGTTCGCCGCCCCACAGTTCCTTCTCGACGCCCTTGTAGATCATCAGGACGCCCCAACCACCCGGGCCGGGGTTGCCCTTGCAGGCACCATCGGTAAACATCTCGACGCTTTCGCTCATGTACCACTCATGTTCAGTGCTTTTCAGTATCAGGGTTCACCGCCGTGCGGTTGACCTTGGCCAGCGGCAGCGGCAGCAACTTGCCCATCGGTTCGCGGCGCTCCGGGCGCAGCGGCCGCAGGCCGACCACCATCTTGCGCGCCACCAGCAGGTACACGCCGCCACCCGAGCTTTGCCAGCCACCTGCCAGCCGTTCCCAGCCCTCCAGGCGTTGCTGCCAGGCCGGTGAGGCAAGCGGCGGACGATAGCACCCGAAGCGGCGTTTCTCCAGCGCGAAGCCCAGCAGGTTGAGCCAGTCCCCCACCCGCGACGGCGAGATGCAGCGGGCCTTGCGCAACGCCCCGTGGCTGAAGAAATGGCGCATGCCCCAGCTGCTCCACGGGTTGATCCCGACAATCAGCAGATGCCCGCCCGGGCGCACGGCGCTGGCGGCCTCGCGCAGCAGGCCATGGGGCGAGAGGCAGAAATCCAGGCCATGTTGCAGCACCACCACGTCGGCAGCATGCTCGCTCAGCGGCCAGGCCTGTTCCTCGCACACAATCTCCACCCCAGGCAGCGGCGCGCCGAGGCGCACGTTGCGCTGCACCTGGGGCGCGCTCGGTGGCGGCTCGGCACAAGGCCCGTAATGCACAAGGTACCCGCCGAAGAAGCGGCCCAGCTCTTCTTCCAGCAGTTTTTCCTCCTCCTTGAGCATCAGCTGGCCGAGTGGGCCGTTGAACCACTCACGGGCCAGGCTGATAAGCTTGACCCAGTCCGGGTCGGCCTGGGCAAAGGCTTGGTCGGTCATTGCGCTCTCCCTCGAAGGTTCTCGCACCGCGCCATCGCGGCTAAGATGCCCTCATGTCCCACGCTAGGCGAATCGGATCCGCACCATGATACAGATCGATGCTCTCCCCGCTTTCTCCGACAACTACATCTGGTTGTTACAGGATACTGCCAAACGCCGCTGCGCGGTGGTCGACCCAGGTGACGCCGGCCCGGTGGAACGCTGGCTGGCGGCCAATCCCGAGTGGGTGCTCAGCGATATCCTGATTACCCACCACCACAACGACCATGTCGGCGGCGTGGAACGGCTCAAGCAACTGACCGATGCGCGTGTCTGCGGCCCGGCCCACGAACGTATCCCCTGCCGCGACCTGGCGCTGGACGAAGGCGATCAGGTTACCGTGCTGGGCGTAACCTTCCAGGTGCTGGCAGTACCCGGCCACACCCTGGGGCATATCGCGTTTTTCAGCGACCAGCCGGCAACGCCCGTGCTGTTCAGCGGCGACACCCTGTTCGCCGCCGGATGCGGTCGCATGTTCGAGGGTACACCCGAACAGATGCAACCCGCCCTCGCCCGGCTAGCGGCGCTGCCGGCGCAAACAGAAGTGTACTGCGCCCACGAATACACCCTCAGCAACCTGCGTTTTGCCAAGGCGGTGGAACCCACCAACCCGCACGTTATAAAGCGGTTCGAGGACGTTACCCGTTTGCGCGCCGACAATCGCATCACCTTGCCATCAACCATTGGCCTGGAACGGCTGACCAACCCCTTCCTGCGCACCTCTGAAACATTAGTTAAACAAAAAGCAGACGAATGGAAGGGACATCCAAACGACTCGCAGGTCACTGTTTTTGCTGCCTTGAGGTCTTGGAAGGACACCTTCTGATAACCGCAAGATATATCGCAAGTGATGGTCAAAGGTTGACCAGGTCCGGAGCGGTTTCTAGAATCGCCGAAATTTTTCGCCCGGATACCTGTGTCAGCCGATGTCTTCCCGTAGCCGCAGAACCTCTCATTCCGTCGCCCTGACGCGCCTGGCCCAAATCAGTGCGCTGGCCCTGGCCGCCACCTTGGTGGGCTGCCAGAGCACCCGTCAGCTCGACGAATCCGAAAGCGTTCGCGCGCACAACTACCAGGCGCGGATCAAGCACAAACCTTCACCGCTGCTGGTCAAGCCGGCCGAGCAGGCACCGCAGGATGTCTGGGAGCGCATGCGCCAGGGCTTCGCGCTGCAGGATGGCATCGACGTCAACCCGCGTATCGAGCAGCAACGCCTGTGGTTCGCCAGCAACCCGAGCTTCATCGAAAGCGCCGGCGAGCGTGGCAGCCTCTACCTGCATTACATTGTCGAGCGCCTTGAAGAGCGCGACATGCCGCTGGAACTGGCGCTGCTGCCAGCCATCGAAAGCGCCTACAACCCGATGGCCTACTCGCGCGCCCACGCGGCGGGCATGTGGCAGTTCATCCCGTCCACCGGCCGCCACTTCAACCTGCGCCAGACCAACTTCTACGACGGTCGTCGCGACGTCACCGCCTCGACCAACGCGGCACTGGACTACCTGTCCCGCCTGCACGACATGTTCAACGGCGACTGGCTGCTGGCTCTGGCCGCCTACAATGCCGGTGAAGGCACGGTCAGCCGCGCCATGGAGCGCAACGAAAAACTCGGCCTGCCAACCGACTACTGGAACCTGCCGCTGCCACAGGAAACCCGCGACTACGTGCCCAAGCTGCTGGCCCTGTCGCAGGTGGTGCTCACCCCTGAAGCCTACGGCGTGAACCTGAACCCGATCGCCAACGAACCCTACTTCGAGGCGGTAGCGATCAACGACCGCCTCGACCTGTCACGGGTGGCAGCCTTTGCCAACATCGACGAAGACGAGCTGATCCAGCTCAACCCTGCCTTCAAGAAGCGCATGACCGTGGACGGCCCGCAACAGTTGCTGGTACCGACCGCCAAGGCGCAACTGCTGAGTGACAGCCTGTCCAACCTCAAGCCCGAGCAACTGGTGAGCCTGCAGCCGAACAAGGCGGTGTTCGCCCGCGCTGTGGCCGAGGCCCAGGCGCCGGTTGCAGCGCGTAGCTACCGGGTGAAGCGTGGCGACAACCTGGGTGCCATCGCCAAGGCCAACCGCGTGTCGGTCAAGGACATCAAACGCTGGAACCGCCTGTCCGGCAACAGCGTGCGCGCCGGCCAGGTACTGGCCCTGCGCGGTGGCAGTGCACCGAGCGCCGCTGGCAACCGGGTGGCGGCATCCGGTAAGCGTTCCACGCAATACAAGGTACGCAAGGGCGACTCGCTGTACCTGGTGGCCAAGCGCTTCAACGTGGAAATGCAGCACCTCAAGCGCTGGAACCCGCGCAGCGGCCACGCCCTCAAGCCAGGCCAGACCCTGACCGTCTACCTCTCGCATTGAAAGCGACAAGCTGAAAAGCTACAAGCGGCAAGAACAAAGCAAATCGCATGCGCCCCGCTTTTTCTTGCAGCTTGAAGCTTGAAGCTTGCAGCTCTCTTTTTCCAACCCCACCAAGCTGTTACTGTACCCCGATCAAAGCCCAACGCCTCTGGATCGGATGCCGACTTGATACGTCCCCTCCTGCTGTCACTCAGCCTGGCCTTGAGCTTTCCCGCAGCCGCGATGGTGAGCGAAAGCCACGGATACGCGCAGTTCGGCACGCTCAAGTACCCAGCCACCTTCACCCATTTCGACTGGGTCAACCCGCAAGCGCCCAAAGGCGGCACCTTGCGGGCCATGGCTTTTGGTACGTTCGATACCCTCAACCCCTACACTTTCAAGGGGTCGAGCCCGATTACCACGCCCAATTTCCAGCAATACGGCATTAGCGAGCTGAACGAGCCACTGATGGTCGGCACCGGCCAGTACGACCCGTCCGGCGACGAGCCGACCTCCAGCTACGGCCTGATCGCCCGCTCGGTGGAGTACAGCGAAGATCGCAGCTGGGTCGTGTTCAACCTGCGCCCGGAAGCCCGCTGGCATGACGGCCAGCCGATCACCTCGGCAGACGTGGCCTTTTCCTACCGCACCCTGCTCAAGGACGGCCACCCGATCTACCGCACCAACCTGCAGGAAGTGCAACGGGTGGACATCCTCGGACCGCTGCGTATCCGCTTCGTGTTCAAGCGCGCCGGCAACCCGCTGCTGATCCTGCGCCTGGGCGAGATGCCGGTGCTGCCCAAGCACTACTGGCAAAAGCGCGATTTCAAGGCGACCACCTTCGAGCCACCGCTGGGCAGCGGCCCCTACCGCATCACCGAAGTTCAGCCCGGCCGCCGGCTGGTGTTCGAGCGGGTGAAGAACTACTGGGGCAAGGACCTGGCAGTCAACCGTGGCAAGTACAACTTCAAGCGCGTGGAGTACGAGTTCTACCGCGACGCCACCGTTGCCTTCGAAGCCTTCAAGGCCGGCGAATTCGACATCTATATCGAGCACCAGGCCAAGAACTGGGCCAACGGCTACAACTTCCCGGCCGTGCGCCGTGGCGAGGTCATCAAGGCCCAGATCCCGCACCAGATCCCGACGCAAACCCAGGGCCTTTTCATGAACAGCCGCCGCGCCACCTTCAGCGACCCACGGGTGCGCCAGGCGCTGGGGCTGATGCTCGACTTCGAGTGGACCAACCGCGCCCTGTTCAGCAGCGCCTACCGTCGCTCGACCAGCTTTTACCCCAACAGCGAGTTCGCCGCCAGCGGCCTGCCCACCGGCAAGGAATGGTTGTTGCTGGCTCCGTTCCGCGACCAGCTGCCGGCCAAGCTGTTCAGCGAACCCTACAAGGTCAGCCAGACCGATGGCCGCGGCATCAGCCGCCAGACCCTGCGCCAGGCCCTGGGCCTGCTTGCCGAGGCCGGCTGGAAGCTCAATGGCCAGCGCCTGGTCGACAGCAAGGGCCAGCAGCTGCGCATGGAACTGCTGCTGGTAAACCCCAACCTTGAACGCATCCTGCAACCTTATGTCGAAAATCTGTCCAGCATCGGCATCGATGCGCGCTTGCGCACCGTGGACCGCGCCCAGTACAAACAACGACTGGACCAGTTCGATTTCGACATGATTCTGATGACCCTGAACCAGACCCTTAGCCCCGGCCTCGAACAGTGGCTGTACTTCCATTCCAGCCAGGCCGCCACCAAGGGCAGCAAGAACTATGCGGGGGTCAGGGACCCGGTGGTCGACCACCTGCTCGACACCCTGCTGGCTGCGCGTACCCGCGACGACCAGATCGCCGCCGCCCGCGCCCTGGACCGTGTGCTTTCATGGCAGTACTACATGATCCCCAACTGGTACCTCGACAATCATCGCCTGGCCTACCGCAACCGGTTCGCCTTCGTCACCACGCCGCCCTACACCCTGGGGCTGAACAGCTGGTGGATCAAGACTTCGGAGAAAGCCCAATGACGCCAACGCACCCACTGCGCCGGCTGGCAGGCAGCCTGTTGCTCGCCTGCCTGAGCCTTCCCGCCCTGGCCGCACCGCAACACGCGCTCACCCTGTATGACGAGCCCCCCAAGTATCCCGCCAACTTCAAGCACTTCGACTACGTCAACCCGGATGCGCCCAAGGGCGGTACCTTCCGCCAGTCCAGCTTCGGCGGCTTCGACAGCCTCAACCCGTTCATCAACAAAGGCGTGTCGGCCGAGAACATCAGCATCATCTACGACACCCTGATGCGCCAGAGCCAGGACGAGCCGTTCACCGAATACGGCCTGGTGGCCGGCAAGATCGAAAAGGCCCCCGACAACAGCTGGGTGCGCTTCTACCTGCGCCCCGAAGCGCGCTTCCACGACGGCCACCCGATGCGTGCCGAAGACGTGGTATTCACCTTCAACGCGTTGATCAAGGACGGTGCGCCGCTGTACCGCCAGTACTATGCCGACGTCGCCGAGGTGGTCGCCGAAGACCCGCTCAAGGTGCTGTTCACGTTCAAGCACAAGGGTAACCGCGAGCTGCCGCTGATTCTCGGCCAACTGCCAGTGCTGCCCAAGCACTGGTACGCAAACCGCGACTTCAACCGCGGCAACCTGGAAATCCCGCTGGGCAGCGGGCCGTACAAGGTCGCCGATGTAAAAGCCGGGCGCTCGGTGCGCTACGAGCGGGTCAAGGATTACTGGGCCAAGGACCTGCCGATCAACCGCGGGTTCTATAACTTCGATGCCATGACGTTCGACGCCTACCGCGACACCACTGTCGCGCTGGAAGCACTCAAGGCCGGGGCGTTCGACTACGCGCTGGAGGTCAGTGCAAAAAACTGGGCCACCGCTTACAACGTGCCCGCCGTGCGCGACGGCCGCCTGATCAAGGAAGAGCTGCCCAACGGCAACCCCACCGGCATGCAAGGTTTCATTTTCAATATCCGCCGCCCGGTGTTCCAGGACATACGCGTGCGCCAGGCCCTGAGCCTGCTGCTGGACTACGAGTGGACCAACAAACAGCTGTTCAACGGCGCCTACACCCGCACCGGCAGCTACTTCGACAACTCGGAAATGGCCGCCCAGGGCCTGCCCAGCGCCAGCGAGTTGAAGATCCTCGAACCGCTGCGTGGCAAAGTCCCCGAACAGGTCTTCACCGAGGCCTTCAAGAACCCGGTCAGCGATGGCAGCGGCATGATCCGCGAGCAACAGCGCCAGGCCTACAAGCTGCTTCAGGAAGCCGGTTGGAAAATCGTCGACGACAAGATGGTCGACGCGCAGGGTAAACCGGTCAGCATCGAGTTCCTGCTGGCACAAACCGAGTTCGAACGCATCCTGCTGCCGTTCAAGCGTAACCTTGCCGACCTCGGCATCGACCTGAACATCCGTCGGGTCGACGTTTCCCAGTACATCACCCGCCTGCGTTCGCGTGACTACGACATGATCGTTGGCGGCTACCCGCAGTCCAACTCGCCGGGCAACGAGCAGCGCGAGTTCTGGTCCAGCGCCGCCGCCGACAACCCCGGCAGCCGCAACTTCATCGGCCTGCGCGACCCGGCTATCGACCAACTGGTGGAAGAGCTGATCAACGCCGATTCGCGCCAGAGCCTGGTCGACCACTGCCGCGCCCTCGACCGGGTGCTGCTGTGGGGCTACTACGTGATCCCCAACTGGCACATCAAGACCTGGCGCGTGGCCTACTGGAACCACATCGGCCACCCGGATGTTTCGCCCAAGTACGACATCGGGATCGATACCTGGTGGATCAAGCCCGGGGTAACCCCGACGGTCAGCGAAGCCCCTGCGGACGAGGCCAACTAAGATGCTGGCCTACATCCTGCGCCGCCTGCTGCTGATCATCCCGACCCTGTTCGGCATCCTGATCATCAACTTCATCATCGTCCAGGCCGCCCCCGGCGGCCCGGTCGAGCAGATGATCGCCAAGCTCGAAGGTTTCGAAGGCGCCACCAGCCGCATTGCCGGTGGCGGTGCCGAAGTCTCCGTGGCCGGCTCCAACTACCGCGGCGCCCAGGGCCTGGACCCGGCGCTGATCGCCGAAATCGAGCGCATGTACGGCTTCGACAAGTCGCCGCCCGAACGCTTGTGGATCATGATCAAGAACTACGCCCGGCTGGACTTCGGCGACAGCTTCTTCCGCGATGCCAAGGTCGTCGACCTGATTATCGAGAAAATGCCCGTGTCGATCTCGCTGGGGCTGTGGAGCACGCTGATCATGTACCTGATCTCGATCCCGCTGGGCATCGCCAAGGCGGTCCGCCACGGCAGCCACTTCGACGTGTGGACCAGCTCGGCAATCATCGTCGGCTACGCCATCCCGGCGTTCCTGTTCGCCATCCTGCTGATCGTGCTGTTCGCCGGCGGCAGCTATTTCGACTGGTTCCCGCTGCGCGGCCTCACCTCCAACAATTTCGACGAGCTGAGCACCACCGGCAAGGTGCTGGACTACTTCTGGCACCTGGTGCTGCCGATCACCGCACTGGTCATCGGCAACTTCGCCACCATGACCCTGCTGACCAAAAACAGCTTCCTCGACGAGATCAACAAACAATACGTGGTCACCGCCAAGGCCAAAGGCCTGAGCCGGCCACGGGTGCTGTATGGCCACGTGTTCCGCAATGCCATGCTGTTGGTGATCGCCGGCTTCCCTTCGGCGTTCATCGGCATCTTCTTCACCGGCTCCTTGCTGATCGAGGTGATCTTCAGCCTCGACGGCCTGGGGCTTATGAGTTTCGAAGCGGCCATCAACCGCGACTACCCGGTGGTCTTCGGCACCCTGTTCATCTTCACCCTGCTGGGGCTGGTGGTGAAACTGATCGGCGACCTGACCTACACCCTGGTCGATCCACGCATCGACTTCGCCAGCCGGGAGCACTGACATGGCCTTGTCCCCCCTCAACCGCCGGCGCTTCGAGCGCTTCAAGGCCAACCGCCGTGGCTGGTGGTCGCTGTGGCTGTTCCTGATCCTGTTCGGCCTGAGCCTGGGCGCCGAGCTGATCGCCAACGACAAGCCAATTGCCGTGCGCTACGACGGCGAGTGGTACTTCCCGGCGTTCAAGCGCTACCCGGAAACCACCTTCGGCGGCGAGTTCCCGCTGGAAGCCAACTACAAGAGCCCCTACATCCGCGAGCTGCTGGAAAAGAAAGACAGCTTCGTGCTGTGGGCGCCCATCCCGTTCAGCTACCAGAGCATCAACTACGACCTGCGCGTGCCCGCGCCGGCACCGCCCTCGGCGGACAACTGGCTGGGCACCGACGACCAGGGCCGCGACGTACTGGCGCGGGTGATCTACGGCTTCCGCATTTCGGTGCTGTTTGCCCTCACCCTGACCGTGGCCAGCTCCATCGTCGGCGTCATTGCCGGCGCTTTGCAGGGCTTTTATGGCGGCTGGGTCGACCTGGCCGGGCAACGTTTTCTGGAGATCTGGTCCGGCCTGCCAGTGCTGTACCTGTTGATCATCCTGGCGAGCTTCGTGCAGCCCAATTTCTGGTGGTTGTTGGGCATCATGCTGCTGTTCTCGTGGATGAGCCTGGTGGACGTGGTACGCGCCGAGTTCCTGCGCGGGCGCAACCTGGAATACGTGCGCGCCGCCCGCGCCTTAGGCATGCGCAACGGCGCGATCATGTACCGGCACATCCTGCCCAACGCCATGATCTCGACCATGACCTTCATGCCGTTCATCCTCACCGGGGCCATCGGCACCCTCACCGCCCTGGACTTCCTCGGCTTCGGCCTGCCCGCCGGTTCGCCATCGCTGGGCGAACTGGTGGCCCAGGGCAAGTCCAACCTGCAGGCGCCGTGGCTGGGCATCAGCGCCTTTGCCGTGCTGGCGCTGATGCTGAGCCTGCTGGTGTTCATCGGCGAATCCGCCCGCGATGCCTTCGACCCGAGGAAGTGACATGAGTGAACAGAACCTGATCGAAGTGCGCGACCTGGCCGTTGAGTTTGTGACCGGGGACCAGGTCAACCGCGTGGTCGACGGCATCAGCTTCGACATCCGCAAGGGCGAGACCTTGGCCCTGGTGGGCGAAAGTGGCTCGGGCAAGTCCGTCACCGCGCACTCGATCCTGCGCCTGCTGCCCTACCCCTTGGCCCGCCACCCCAGCGGCAGCATCCGCTACGAAGGCAAAGACCTGCTCCAGCAGAACGAGAAGACCCTGCAACGCATTCGCGGCAACCGCATTGCGATGATCTTCCAGGAGCCGATGACCTCGCTCAACCCGCTGCACTGTATCGAAAAACAGATCAACGAGATCCTTTTGCTACACAAGGGCCTGACCGGCAAGGAAGCGACGGCACGCACGTTGGAGTTGCTGGAACTGGTCGGTATTCCCGAACCACAAAAGCGTTTGAAGGCCCTGCCCCACGAGCTGTCGGGCGGGCAACGCCAGCGGGTGATGATTGCCATGGCGCTGGCCAACGAGCCGGAGTTGCTGATTGCGGATGAGCCGACCACAGCGCTGGACGTGACCGTGCAGTTGAAGATCCTCGACCTGCTCAAGGACCTGCAGGCGCGCCTGGGCATGGCGCTGTTGCTGATCAGCCATGACCTGAACCTGGTACGCCGCATCGCCCACCGCGTCTGCGTGATGCAGCGCGGGCAGATTGTCGAGCAGGCCGAATGCGCCACGCTGTTCAGTGCTCCGCAGCACCATTACACGCAGATGCTGATCAATGCCGAGCCCAGCGGGCTGCCTGCGCACAACCCGGTGGGCGCGCCGTTGCTTGAAGTGGATGACCTAAAGGTGTGGTTCCCGATCAAGAAGGGGCTGCTGCGGCGCACCGTTGACCATGTGAAGGCGGTGGACGGGGTCAACTTCAGCCTGCCGCAAGGGCAGACGCTAGGGATTGTTGGCGAGTCCGGGTCGGGCAAGTCGACGCTCGGCTTGGCGATCCTGCGGTTGATTTCCAGCCAGGGTGGCATTCACTTCCATGGGCAGAATTTGCAAGGGCTGAACCAGAAGGCCGTGCGGCCGCTACGCCGGGAAATGCAGGTGGTGTTTCAGGACCCGTTCGGCAGCCTGAGCCCGCGCATGTGCGTGGCGGACATCGTGGGTGAAGGGTTGCGCATTCACGGCATTGGTACGGCGCAAGAGCAGGAAGCGGCGATAATCGCAGCGCTGGAGGAAGTGGGGCTGGACCCGCGTACACGGCATCGCTATCCCCATGAGTTTTCCGGTGGGCAGCGCCAGCGCATAGCCATTGCCCGGGCGTTGGTGTTGAAGCCCGCGCTGATACTGCTGGATGAGCCCACCTCCGCGCTGGACCGCACAGTACAACGGCAGGTGGTGGAATTGCTGCGTAATTTGCAGCAGAAGTACAACCTGACCTACCTGTTCATCAGCCATGACCTGGCGGTGGTGAAGGCGTTGAGTCACCAGTTGATGGTGATCAAGCATGGGCATGTGGTGGAGCAAGGGGATGCACAGGCGATTTTTCATGCGCCACAGCATCCGTATACGCGGCAGTTGCTGGAGGCGGCGTTTTTGGAGGTTGAGGTGGGTTCGCCTTAAGTCTTGTAGCGCCCTCAAGATCGAGCGCCGCTCCTGCCGTGTGTTTTCCGTTGCGGGTGCTCTGGCTGGGCTCTAGTCCCGGCTGCTCGCTGAAGATCAGCGATACAGCTTTGACAGGCTGTAACGGTTAATTCACGCAGGCAGTCTCCGCTTCCACAGAAGACACTCATTTCGCCGTCGGCAAAACCACCTTCCGCCAAGGCGAACACGGCACCCACCCACTGGCATCCCGTGCAGCGATGCCCGCGAGCAAAAGTTCAAATTTCCATAATTTGGCGCCATTATCAGAATTACTGACAACAATCGTCTTTCATCATCAGCCAGCTCGGGCATAAATTCTTTTCCGCCAACTCCCAGCAGAAACGGTAGAGCCTCATGTCCAGCCCACAGCCCCCGTCCGCCTCCCCTGCCCTGACCACGCTGATCAGCCGTTCCGGCCTGCCCAGCCCTTCACTCAGCGAAACGCAGGCACGCGCCGTATTGCAGACGCACTATGGCCTGGAGGGTGACCTGACGCCGCTGGGTAGCCAGCAGGACCTCAACTTCCGTGTGGAGGCACCACAAGGCCGCTATGTGCTGAAGGCCTGCCACGGCAGCTATGCCCAGCTTGAACTGGAAGCACAGCACGCCGCACTGGCCTTCCTGCACGAACAGGGCTTGCCGGTACCGGCAGTGCGCCCAGCGCGCAATGGCGAAGGCTTGGTGGCACTGGACATCGACGGGCAACCCCTGCGCCTGCGCCTGCTCGACTACATCGAAGGCCAACCGTTGACTCGCCTCAAGCACATGCCGCCACGCCTGGTGGCTGAACTGGGCGGGCTTTGTGCGAAGCTGAACAAGGCCCTGGCCGACTTCGATCACCCAGGGCTTGTACGCACCCTGCAATGGGACCCGCAACATGCCGAAGCGCTGATCGATCACCTGCTGCCGGTGCTGCAAGACAGTGCCCAGCGCGCCCGCATCGAGCAGGCTACCCGCCAGGCCAGCGAGCGCCTGCTGCCGCTGGTTGATCGACTGCCGAGCCAGGCCGTGCACCTGGACCTCACCGACGACAACACCGTGTGGGCCCGCGACAGCGAGCGCCAGTGGCAACTGCAAGGGGTGATCGACTTCGGTGACCTGATACGCACCTGGCGTATCGCCGACTTGTCAGTGACCTGCGCAGCATTGCTGCACCACGCCGAGGGCGACCCGCTGCGCATCCTGCCGGCGATCAGCGCCTATCAGGTGCTCAACCCACTGACCGAGGCCGAACTGCGAGCCCTGTGGCCACTGGTGATCAACCGGGCAGCTGTACTGGTATTGAGCAGCGCGCAGCAACTGGCCGTGGACCCCGGCAACCAGTACACCCGCGACAACGTGGCCCATGAATGGGAAATCTTCGACACCGCCACTGCCGTGCCTTTCGCGCTGATGGAGGCCGCCATCCTGCAGGCGGCGGGCGTGCAGATCGACGTTCCAGACTTGGACCGTTGTGCCCCCCTGCTCCCCGACCTGGCCGGGCAGGAGGTAACGCGGGTCGACCTGGGTGTGCTCAGCCGCCATTGTGAAGCGGGTAACTGGGAGCAACCCGGTTTCGACCAGCACCTGCTGAGCGCGCAAACGGCCCCAGCCTGCACCCTGCATGGGGAGTATCGCCTGTCGCAAACCCATATCGACCGGCCCGAAGAGCCCGCCACCTGCGCCCTTGGCGTTGAGCTGCATGTGCCCAACGGCAGCCAGGTGAAGGCACCCGAAGCTGGCACCTGGCAGCGCCATGGCGACGGGCGCGGTTGCCTGCAAACCGCGCACTGGGCCTTGTGGCTACAGGGCCTGGAAGATGCACCCGCCGATGGGCAGGCGCTGGAAAAAGGCCAGTCGCTGGGCCATAGCTGTGGTTTCCTCAGCGTACAGCTGTGCCTGGACCTTGCCCTACAGCCACCCTTCTTCGCCACCCCGTCCCACGCCGACGCCTGGCTGGCCCTGTGCCCGTCGCCGGCCGCGCTGCTGGACCTGGACTGCGATGCCGAGCCGCTGCCCGACCCACAGGCCCTGCTGGCTCGCCGCGACGCCAGCTTTGCCCGCTCGCAGAAGCACTACTACGCGCAACCGCCACACATCGAGCGCGGCTGGCGCAACTACCTGATCGACATGCAGGGCCGTTCGTACCTGGACATGCTCAACAACGTCGCGGTACTGGGCCACGGCCACCCGCGCATGGTCGCCGAGTCGGCGCGGCAGTGGTCGCTGCTGAACACCAACTCGCGCTTCCACTACGCGGCCATCACCGAGTTCTCCGAACGCCTGCTGGACCTGGCGCCCGAGGGCTTCGACCGGGTGTTCATGGTCAACAGCGGCACCGAGGCCAATGACCTGGCCATTCGCCTGGCCTGGGCCTACAGCGGCGGGCGCGACCTGTTGAGCGTGCTGGAGGCCTACCACGGCTGGTCGGTGGCCACCGACGCCATCTCCACGTCCATTGCCGACAACCCGCAAGCCCTGGAAACCCGCCCGGACTGGGTACACCCGGTCGAAGCGCCGAACACCTTCCGCGGCCGTTTCCGCGGTGGCGACAGCGCGGCTGACTACCTGCGCGACGTCGACGCCAAGCTGGCCGAC
The DNA here is from genome assembly GCF_043106425.1 of Pseudomonas sp. FYR_2. Lineage (NCBI taxonomy): Bacteria > Pseudomonadati > Pseudomonadota > Gammaproteobacteria > Pseudomonadales > Pseudomonadaceae > Pseudomonas > Pseudomonas sp. FYR_2. The sequence goes on along the minus strand of NZ_JBICMM010000057.1, from coordinate 10,437 downwards.
CTCGATGCCCGTGGCCGCCAGCTGGCGGGCATCATCTGCGAGCCCGTGTACGGCAACGCTGGCGGCATTTCGTTGCCGGCCGGTTATCTGCGCGACGCTTACGCCAAGGTCCGCGCCCGCGGCGGCGTGTGCATCGCCGACGAAGTGCAGGTGGGTTATGGCCGCTTGGGCGAATACTTCTGGGGCTTCGAGGAGCAAGGCGTGGTGCCCGACATCATCACCATGGCCAAGGGCATGGGCAACGGCCAGCCGTTGGGCGTGGTCATCACCCGCCGCGAAATCGCTGAAGCGCTGGAGGCCGAGGGTTACTTCTTCTCCTCGGCCGGTGGCAGCCCGGTCAGCTGCCGCATCGGCATGGCGGTGCTGGACGTGATGCAGGAAGAAGGCCTGTGGGACAACGCCCGCGACACCGGGCGCTACTTCAAGGCCCGCCTGCAGGCGCTGGTCGACAAGCATCCGCTGGCGGGTGCGGCGCATGGCTCGGGCTTTTACCTGGGGCTGGAGCTGGTGCGTAACCGCGAAACGCTGGAGCCGGCCACCGAAGAAACCATGGCCCTGTGCGACCGCCTGCGTGAGCTGGGTATCTTCATGCAACCCACCGGCGACTACCTGAACATTCTCAAGATCAAGCCGCCAATGTGCACCACCCGGGCGAGCGTGGACTACTTTGTCGACAGCATTGACCGGGTGCTGGGCGAGGGGCTGTAAGATTGGGATGAAGGCCTAGAGGTGCCTGCCTTGGGTTTTGCGGTGGCGCACAAATCGAGCGCCGCCCGCGCGGCGCATCGCGAGCTGCGCTCGCTCCTACGTTTGTTTCGGGCCAATTATTCCTGTGGGATTTGCGCGCGAGCGCCTTGGCGCATGGCGCGATTTCGCGTCGTATAAACAAGGCGGTCGCGCGCGCCTGTCATAGGCGTTACTGGCCCGAAACAAACGTAGGAGCGAGCGCAGCTCGCGATGCGCCGCGCGGGCGGCGCTCGATCTCACAGGCGCTGCAAACACCCCGCCAAACACCCCAAAGCCCACAATGCATGTTCAAATACACACCCCATGCTTGCACCACCATGATCAGGTTTACTGACAATGGCCTTTTCCAGCGATTCCCTGGCAATATTCCTCGCCGTGCTCGATGCCGGCTCGTTCTCGGCCGCCGCCCGCAAGCTGGGCCGTGTCCCTTCAGCCGTCAGCATGGCAGTCGCCCAGCTGGAAGCAGAACTGGACCTGGTGCTCTTCGACCGGGCCACTCGCAAGGCCTTGCCCACCAGCGCCGCCCTGGCGCTGGAGCCGCAAGCCAGGCAGGTGATCTGCCAGCTCAACCTGCTCGACGCCCAAGCCCTGCAACTGCACAAGGGCCTGGAAAAGCGCCTGACCATCGCCATGGCCCCCGAACTGCAAACCGGCCGCTGGAGCCAGCCACTGGAAATTTTGGCCCAGGAGTTCCCCAGCCTGGAAATCGAGGTGCGCTCGGCGACGCAGACCGAAGCCGTTCGCTTACTGCATGAAGGCAGCGTGCAACTGGCGCTGGTGTTCGAGCGGCCCGGTATCGACGAGCGTGAGTCATTCCTGGAAGCCGGCAGCCAGTTACTGGTAGCCGTTGCATCCCCCCGCCACCCCGCCGGGCAGAACAGCGGCACACCGTTGCCCGAAGAGGCCGTTGCCGAACAACGGCAGATCATCGTGGCCTCGGGCAAGGCCACCGGGTCAGACCCGCGCATGGTGCTGTCGCGGCGCATCTGGCTGACCGACAGCTACCTGGCCACGCTGGACCTGGTGCAGTCCGGCCTGGGCTGGGCCTACCTGCCGCAGCCGCTGGTCGAACCGCTGATTGCTTCAGGTGCGCTGGCCGAGGTGCGCTTCGACAACATGGCCAGTCGCTTGCGCCTGTGGGTAGACATCATCTGGATCAAGTCGCGACCGCTGGGTCTGGGGGCAAGGCGCTATCTGGATGTGATGCGCCAATGCTTTGAAACAGAATCACCGAGGTCGTGACGCAGACGCAGCTACGCTTCGAGCACCACCCTGCACCGTGTTGGATTTTTCGCCGGTAAGCCCACTCCCACAGAGTCGGCGTGAATCCGGATCAAACGGCCGGCGCCACCAACCTGTACCCCACTCCCGCCTCGGTAATGATAAAGCGAGGTGCTGTGGGGTCGTCCCCCAGCTTCTGGCGCAGATGCCCGACCACGATCCGCAAGTAATGGGTGTCTTCCACATGGGTAGGCCCCCAGATGTCCTTGAGCAACTGCTGCTGGGTAATCACCCGCCCCGGATGCCCGGCCAACAGCGCCAGCAAGGCGTACTCCTTGCGCGTCAGCGCCACCTCGACGCCCTCCAGCGTCACCCGGCGGAAGGCAAAATCCACGGTCAACGGCCCGAAGCTGGCCGCCACCTCCGAACCACCGGTCTGCGGCACCTGGCGCAGCAGGGCACGCACCCGCGCCAAGAACTCCTGGATGCCGAACGGCTTGGTCACATAGTCGTTCGCCCCGCCATCCAGCGCATCCACCTTCTGGACCTCACTGGCGCGTACCGACAACACCATCACCGGCACCGCACTCCACTCGCGCAGCTCACGCAGCACCTGCTGGCCGTCCATGTCCGGCAAGCCCAGGTCGAGCACCACCAGGTCCGGCTTGCCCAATGCTGCCTGAGTGAGCCCCTCCTCACCGGTTGCCGCTTCGATCACCTTGTAGCCCTGGGAGGCCAGGCTGATGCGCAGGAACTTGCGGATCTGCGGTTCATCGTCGATGACCAACAGGGTGGCGGACTGGCTCATGGGGTTTCGCTTTCGGCTTCAGGTTGAGGGGGCAGTGGCAAGCATAGAGTGATGCCGGTGCCCTGGCCATCGATGCCTTCGCCTACCAGAATCTGCCCGCCATGGGCGCCGATCATGCCCTGGCAGATGGCCAGGCCCAAGCCGGTACCCTGCCCGCCACGGTCACCACGGGCAGCGGTGTAGAACATGTCGAAGATCTTCTCGCGGTCGGCCACCGGAATGCCGGGGCCTTGGTCAAGGACGGCAAAACGCAACTGCATGTCCTGCACCGATACGTGGAGTTCAAGCCGACCATTGGCCGGCGAGAACCGTGCCGCGTTTTCCAGCACGTTGACCAGCGCCTGCTCGATCAGCGCTGCATGCACGAACAGCAGCGGCAGCTCGGCCGGCACATCAGTGTGCACACGCAACGGGGCGAGCACTACGCGCAGGCGGTTGAGCGCACTGCCAGCGATGTCGCCCGGAGCCACCCAGTCGCGTGCCAGCTTGAGTCCGCCGTGGCCCAGGCGGGTCATGTCCAACAGGTTCTGAATGTAGCGGTCGAGGCGCTCGGCCTCGTTGCGGGTGCCGTCCAACAGCTCACGGCGGTCTTCAGGCGGGATGGCCTCGCCCAACGCCAGCAGGCTGTCGATGCTGCCACGCATGGCGGTCAACGGCGTGCGCAAGTCGTGGGAAACGGACGCCAGCAAGGCACTGCGCAACTGCTCGGTTTCGCCATGCAGGCGTGCGGCCTCCAGCTGCTCGGCCAGACGGGCGCGGGCCAACGCCTGTGCCAGCGGCTGGCCAAGGGCGGTGAGCAGGCGCCGGCGCGGGTCGCTGAGCGGCTGGCCGGAACGCGGGCGTACACCGAGCAGGGCCAGGGGTTGTTCGTCTACCGCCAGCGGCCACCACCACCAGCGGCCATTGGGCAGGGTGTCACTGCCATGGCCGGCGGCCTGGCCATGCTGCCAGGCCCATTGCGCGGCGGCGCGTTCGTTGTCGCTAAAGGCGTGGGCTTCACCACTGGCCACTTGCAGCTGGCCTTCGGCGTTGCGCTCCAGCAGGCACACCTGCATATCCTGCCAGCCATCCAGATGCTGGCCGGCGGCATTGAAGACGGCCTGGCGGTCGGTGGCCACCGTCAACCGGCGCGACAGGTCGAGCAACTGGCTGGTTTGTGCCTGGGTCTCGCGCAGCGCCTGCAGCTGGCGACGCTGGCGGGCGGCCAGGTTGCCGGTTAGCGCGGCCATCAGTAGGAAAAACACCAGCGTCAGCACATCTTCTTCACGCTGGATGCTGAACGAGAAATTGGGCGGAATGAACAGGAAATCGTAAGTCAGGAACGACAACGCAGCACAGGCCAGCGCAGGCCCCAGGCTGCTGCGTACCGCCACCAGCAACACCGCCGCCAGGAACACCAGCGATATGTTTGGCAACGCCAGCACACTCGACACCGCCCAGGACAGGCCTGCTGCCATGACGGTGGCCAGTAGCGCCAGCAGGTAATGCCGCCACACCCACACCCGCCGCACCGCCGAACGCGGCGCTTGCGGCTGCACATCGCGGTCCAGCACGTTGATTTCCAGGCCATGGCTCTCACGCAACAGCCGCGCAGCCACCCCGGCACCGAACAGGCGCCGGCGCAGTCGGTCGCGGGACTGCCCGACCAGCACCAGGCTGGCCCGTCGTTCGGCAGCATGCTGGATCAACGTGCGCGCCACTTCGCCGGCACGCAGCACCACCACCTCCCCGCCCATGCGCTCGGCCAGTTGCTGCGCAGCCTGCAGGCGATGGCGGGCGGTTTCGTCACGCAGGCGGCCGTTGTCCACATGCACCATGCTCCAGGGCAGGTGGCGGCGCAGGGCCACGCGGCTGGCATGACGCACCAGGCGCTCGGCCTGGTCGTCGCCATCCACGCCCACCAGCAGCCGGCCACGCAAGGCGGGGGCCTCCTGGCCGCGCTGGCGATAGCCATGGGCCAGGTCGGCATCGACCTGCGCGGCGGCAGTCTGCATGGCCAGTTCGCGCAGGGCGGTCAGGTTGGTTTGCGAGAAATACGCGTCGATCGCGGCCCGCGCCTGCTCCGGTACGTACACCTTGCCTTCGCGCAAGCGTTCGAGCAGGTCACGCGGCGGCAGGTCGATCAGCACCAGCTCGAAGGCTTCCTGCAACACCCAGTCCGGCAAGGTTTCGCGTACGAGCACGCCGGTAATGTCGCGCACCTTGTCGTTTAGGCTTTCCAGGTGCTGGACGTTGACCGTGGTGTACACGTCGATGCCGGCGGCCAGCAATTCCTGCACGTCCTGCCAGCGCTTGGCGTGCCGGCTGCCAGGGGCATTGGTGTGGGCCAGTTCGTCGACCAGGGCCAGTGTTGGCGCGACCTTGAGCAGGCCGTCGAGGTCCATTTCTTCAAGCGTGACGCCTCGGTACTGGCTGCGCAGCAGGGGCTGCTGCTGAAGGCCGGCGAGCAACGCCTCGGTTTCGGCGCGGCCGTGGGTTTCGACAACCCCCGCCAGCACCTGAACGCCCTGACGTTGCTGGGCGTGGGCGGCCTGGAGCATGGCAAAGGTTTTGCCGACGCCGGGGGCGGCGCCGAGGAACACCTTCAGCCGGCCCCGGCCTGTGCGTGGGAGGGTGGCCAACAGCGCATCGGCGCGGGCGGAATCACTCATGTTTCATCCTTCAGAATCTGCGACGGTCGACCAAAGGGCCTGCTTTGCAGGCCTTCGCGGGCACGCCCGCTCCCACAGGTACAGCGCCCCGTTCGAATATGGCGATATACCTGTGGGAGCGGGCGTGCCCGCGAAGGGCCGCAAAGCGGCCCCAACATCAGCGGCTCAAATGCTCAAGTGCCTGGTTCAGCGCCAGCACATTGACCACCGGCGGGCCGATCAATGGGTGGAGGGTGGCCTCTTCCACCAAGGCTTGCAAGCGCTCCACCGGCATTTGCCGCGCTGCTGCCACGCGCGGAACCTGATAAGCCACGGCCTCTGGCGGCAGGTGCGGGTCGAGGCCGCTGCCCGAGGTGGTCAGCAACGCCTGCGGCACCGGCCCCTGCTGCGCCCGGTAGAGCGTTGCGGCGTCCCCCTTGACCCGCTCGGCCAGCGCCGGGTTACTCGGCGACAGGTTGCTGGCACCGCTGGCCACCGTGGCGTAAGCACCCGCCGAAGGCCGCGCATGGAACCAGCCATCACCCTCGAATGCCTGGGCGATCAGCGCCGAACCACGCACCTGGCCCTGGTCGTCGCGCACCAGGCTGCCATTGGCCTGTTCCGGGAAAGCGACCTGGGCAATGCCCGTCACCGCCAGCGGATACAGCGCACCCGTCACCAGCGTCATCAACAAAGCCAGGCTCAACGCCGGGCGTACATAAGCATTCATAGCGGCCTCCTCAGACCAGGTTCAGGGCATTGAGCAGCAGGTCGATCAGCTTGATCCCGGCAAACGGCACCACAATGCCGCCCAGCCCGTAGATCAGCAGGTTGCGCCGCAACAGGTGTGCCGCACTGGCCGCCTGCACCCGCACGCCACGCAGCGCCAGCGGGATCAGCGCGATGATGATCAGCGCGTTGAACACGATGGCCGACAGGATCGCGCTCTGCGGGCTGGCCAGGTGCATTAGGTTGAGCACGCCCAGCTGTGGGTAGATGGCGGCGAACAGCGCCGGCAGGATGGCGAAGTACTTGGCCACGTCGTTGGCGATGGAGAAGGTGGTCAGTGCGCCACGGGTGACCAGCAGCTCTTTGCCTACCTGCACCACGTCCAGCAGCTTGGTCGGGTCGCTGTCCAGATCGACCATGTTGGCCGCCTCGCGCGCGGCCTGGGTGCCGTCGTTCATGGCCATGCCCACATCGGCCTGCGCCAGTGCCGGGGCGTCGTTGGCACCGTCGCCGCACATGGCCACCAGGCGGCCGTCGTTCTGCTCCTGGCGAATACGCGCCAGTTTCTTCTCAGGGGTGGCCTCGGCCAGTACGTCATCCACCCCCGCTTCGGCTGCGATGGCGGCGGCGGTAAGTGGGTTGTCGCCGGTCACCATCACCGTGCGAATGCCCAGTTTGCGCAACTCGGCGAAGCGCTCGCGGATACCCGGCTTGACCACGTCCTTGAGGTGGATTACGCCAAGCAGGCGCTTGTCGATGCATACCAGCAGCGGTGTGCCGCCGCTCTGGGCGATGCGCTCCACTTCGCGGGCCAGCGCCGGGGGCATTTCCAGCCGTTGCATGCCGACGAACGCCAGTACCGCATCGACGGCGCCCTTGCGGTAGCGGTGCTGCTGGAAGTCGATACCCGACAGACGTGTTTCGGCACTGAAGGCCACTGCCTCGAACTGCCCGGCAGCCGGTTCGATAAAGTCGTGCAGTTGGCGCAGGTACTCGACAATCGACTTGCCTTCGGCGGTGTCATCGGCCAACGAGGCCAGCAGTGCGCCCTCCCCCAATTCCTTGGCGGTGATGCCTGGTGCAGCATGTAGCGCGCTGCAGCGGCGGTTGCCAAAGGTGATGGTGCCGGTCTTGTCGAGCATCAGCGTATGCACGTCACCGGCTGCTTCCACCGCCCGGCCGGAGCGGGCGATGACGTTCAAGCGCACCAGGCGGTCCATGCCGGCGATGCCGATGGCCGACAGCAAGCCGCCGATGGTGGTAGGGATCAGCGTCACCAGCAGCGCGGCCAGGAAGATCAGCGGCAGGCTGCCACCCGCGAAGTGGGCAAACGGCTGCAAGGTCACCACCACGATCAGGAAGATCAGCGTCAGGCCGATCAGCAGGATGTCGAGGGCAATCTCGTTCGGCGTTTTCTGGCGCTTGGCGCCTTCGACCAAGGCAATCATGCGGTCGAGGGTCGATTCGCCCGGGTTGCTGGTGATACGGATCAGCAACCAGTCGGAGACCAGCCGGGTATTGCCGGTCACCGCCGAGCGGTCGCCGCCGGACTCGCGGATCACGGGGGCAGACTCACCGGTAATGGCGGCCTCGTTGACCGCTGCGATGCCTTCCAGCACCTCGCCGTCGCCAGGGATCATTTCGCCAGCGACTACGCGCACTACGTCATCTTTGCGCAACGCGCTGGCTGCAATGGTTTCGTAGCTGCCATCACGCTTGCGACGCTGGGCGGTCAAGCCTTGGCTACCCGCCTTGAGGCTGTCGGCGCGGGCCTTGCCACGGCCTTCGGCCAGCGCCTCGGCAAAGTTGGCGAACAGCACGGTAAACCACAGCCACAGGGCGATTTGCACGGCAACGCCGGTACTCACGCCACTGCCGGGGGCAAAGCACAGCACAGTGGTCAACACAGCGGTCAGGGCCACCACCAGCATCACCGGCGAACGTTTGAGCTGGCGCGGGTCGAGCTTGACGAACGCCTGCACCAGCGCCGGGCGCCACAGCGCGGCGAAGCGAGTCTGGTCCTTGGCGGTGTGCCGCGCTTTAACTTCAGGAATGGGCATGTTCATGGTCAGTCCTCAGAAACCCAGGCTCAGGTGTTCGGCGATTGGCCCCAGGGCCAGGGTCGGCAGGAAGGTAAGGCCACCCACCAGCAGGATGGTCACCAGCAGCAGGCCGGTGAACAGCGGGCCATGGGTGGGGAAGCTGTTCTGCCCCTGCGGTGCGCTTTTCTTCGCTGCCAGGCTGCCAGCCAAGGCCAGGATCGGCAGGATGTAGCCGAAGCGGCCGATGAGCATGGCCAGGCCGATCATCAGGTTGTGGTACACCGTGTTGGCACCGAAGCCGGCGAAGGCCGAGCCATTGTTGGCCGTGCCCGAGGTGTAGGCGTACAGCAGCTGGCTGAAACCATGCGCCCCCGGGTTGCTGACTGCACCCGCCGGGCCAGGCAGGCTGGCGGCGATAGCGCCCAGCACCAGCACGCCGACCGGCATCACCAGCAGGGTTGCCACCAGCAACTGCACCTCACGGGCTTGCAGCTTCTTGCCCAGGTATTCCGGGGTGCGGCCAATCATCAGCCCGGCCAGGAACACCGCGATCAGCACGAACAGCAGCATCCCGTACAGCCCGGCGCCGACGCCGCCGAAAATCACCTCGCCCACCATCATGTTGACCATCGCCACCATGCTGGTCAGCGGGTTGAGGCTATCGTGCATGGCATTGACCGAGCCGTTGGAGGCAGCAGTGGTGGTGACCGTCCACAACACCGAGCCGGTGGTGCCAAAACGGCTTTCCTTGCCTTCCATGGGGGCCGCCTGTTGCACCTGAGTGCTTTCCAGCGCGGGGTTGGGCTGGTACTCGGACCACAGCGCGGTGCTGCCGCCAATCAGGAACAGGGCAAGCATGCAGGCGAGGATCGCGCGGCTCTGACGCAGGTCCTTCACGTAGTGGCCGAACGTGAACACCAGCGCCACCGGAATGAGGATGATCGACGCCACCTCGAACAGGTTGCTCCAGGCCGTGGGGTTTTCGAACGGGTGCGCCGAGTTGACGCCGAAGAAGCCACCGCCGTTGGTACCCAGTTGCTTGATGGCGATCTGGCTGGCGGCCGGCCCCAGCGGAATGGTCTGGTCAGCCCCTTGCAGGGTCAGCGCATGGGCGTAGTCGGCAAAGGTCTGCGGCACGCCCTGCCACACCAGCAGCAGCGCCAGCAGCAGGCACAGCGGCAGCAAGCCATAGAGGGTGGCGCGGGTCATGTCGACCCAGAAATTGCCCACCGTCGTTGCACTGCGCCGGGCAATGCCGCGACACAACGCAACCAGCACGGCCAGGCCGGTGGCGGCACTGACAAAGTTCTGTACGGTCAGGCCAAGCATCTGGCTGAGGTAGCTGACCGATGCCTCACCACTGTAGGCCTGCCAGTTGGTGTTGGTGACGAAGCTGACGGCGGTATTGAACGCCAGCGACCACTCCTGGCCGGGCAGGTGCTGCGGGTTGAGCGGCAGGTAGCCCTGCAGCAGCAACACAGCGAACAGCAGCAGGAATCCGGCCAGGTTGAAGGCCAGTAGCGCCAGGGTGTATTGCCGCCAGTTCTGCTCCTGGCTGGCGTTCACGCCCGCTAGCCGGTAGCAGGCCTGCTCGACCGGGCTCAGCAGCGGCGACAGCCAAGTGCGCTGGCCTTCCATGACCCTGTAGTAGAACCGCCCGAGCCAGGGTGCCGGTAACAGCACGATGGCGAAGAACGCCAGCAGCAAGGCGAAATCGTAACTGTGCATGGCCGCTCCTTAGCTGCGATCGGCGCGCAGCAGCGCCACCAGCAGATAAAACGCCAAGGCCACTGCCAGCAGCAGTGACAGCCCGTCGAGCATATTCATGAGTGGTTCTCCCCGTGGTGCGGCGTGTGCCGCTATGGGGAAATTGTCTGAGGGAGGGGCGTAAAGGGGCGAGATCGGAGGGTGGGGGTGGGTATAAAGAATGCGTAAAGATCAAGGTTGTGGGCATCGGTGTAAACTGATCGGCGCAGATCACGTTTCTGTATTGCAAGTTTCTGATCTGCGTAATGCCCACAACATTCGCCGCCGTGCCCCCACGCATCCCAACGGACCCGACTCAACGTGAGTAAGCACTTTAGTGGCTCTGAATGCCTTCCTTGGTCTAAACCATCTCCACTCATTTTTAATCAAGGGACATTCGTTGCAGGCGTGCTTGCATTTGCCGGCGCACTCGGTTTCAGAGAAGATCATCGCGGGAAAGAGGGAGGGACAAGCATTTTGCCCAAAACTTGAAATATTTTCGCCGTTTCCCTAA
>NZ_JBICMM010000056.1:0-1150 GCF_043106425.1 Pseudomonas sp. FYR_2 | reverse complement strand
CCAAATCTGGTGAAATACGCCGACCCCGTTGCCTGAGTTTCCCGATGAAGCAGATGACCTTCGCCGACGCCGAGTACGCCGGCAAGCGTAAGCAGACCCGCAAGGAGTTGTTCCTGATCGAGATGGATCAGGTGGTGCCGTGGCAGGGACTGATTACTCTGATCGAGCCGCACTACCCGAAGGGCGAAGGTGGCCGTCCGGCGTATCCGTTGATGGCGATGCTGCGCGTGCACCTGATGCAGAACTGGTTCGGCTACAGCGACCCGGCTATGGAGGAAGCGCTTTACGAAACCAACATCCTGCGCCAGTTTTCTGGGCTGAGCCTAGAGCGCATCCCCGACGAAACCACCATCCTCAACTTCCGCCGCCTGCTGGAAAAGCATGAACTGGCGGCTGGGATTCTGGCCGTGATCAACGGCTACTTGGGCGATCGCGGCCTGTCGCTGCGCCAGGGCACCATCGTCGATGCCACACTGATCCACGCGCCGAGTTCGACCAAGAACCAGGACGGTAAGCGCGACCCGGAAATGCACCAGGCCAAGAAAGGTAATCAATGGTACTTCGGCATGAAGGCCCATATCGGGGTGGATGATGAGTCGGGCCTGGTGCATAGCATGGTAGGCACGGCAGCCAACGTGGCCGATGTCACTCAGGTCGATAAGCTGCTGCACGGCGACGAAAATGTGGTCTGTGCCGATGCTGGTTATACCGGAGTGGAGAAACGCCCCGAGCATGAAGGTCGCCAGGTCATTTGGCAGATTGCCGCCCGGCGCAGCACCTACCAGAAACTGGGCAAGCGTAGCGTTCTGTACAAAGCCAAGCGCAAGATCGAAAAAGCCAAGGCTCAAGTCAGAGCGAAGGTTGAGCACCCGTTCCGGGTGATCAAACGTCAATTCGGCTATGTGAAAACTCGCTTCCGTGGCCTGGCCAAGAATACGGCACAGTTGGTGACACTGTTTGCGCTGTCGAATCTATGGATGGCCCGTCGGCATTTACTGAGCAATGCAGGAGAGGTGCGCCTGTAATGTGGGGAATAGCCGCCGCGAGGTGTTCGCAGCGGCTAAAAAGACAGAAATGAGTTAGCGATCTGAGCATTTTTGATCGACTTGTCACTTTCAAAATCGGTGGTGGCCGAAGTCAGCCAAAAACA
>NZ_JBICMM010000055.1:0-1701 GCF_043106425.1 Pseudomonas sp. FYR_2 | reverse complement strand
GGTCAAGCCTCACGGGCAATTAGTATTGGTTAGCTCAACGCCTCACAGCGCTTACACACCCAACCTATCAACGTCGTAGTCTTCGACGGCCCTTTAGGGGATTCAAGATCCCAGTGAGATCTCATCTTGAGGCAAGTTTCCCGCTTAGATGCTTTCAGCGGTTATCTCTTCCGAACATAGCTACCCGGCAATGCCACTGGCGTGACAACCGGAACACCAGAGGTTCGTCCACTCCGGTCCTCTCGTACTAGGAGCAGCCCCTCTCAAATCTCAAACGTCCACGGCAGATAGGGACCGAACTGTCTCACGACGTTCTAAACCCAGCTCGCGTACCACTTTAAATGGCGAACAGCCATACCCTTGGGACCGGCTTCAGCCCCAGGATGTGATGAGCCGACATCGAGGTGCCAAACACCGCCGTCGATATGAACTCTTGGGCGGTATCAGCCTGTTATCCCCGGAGTACCTTTTATCCGTTGAGCGATGGCCCTTCCATACAGAACCACCGGATCACTAAGACCTACTTTCGTACCTGCTCGACGTGTTTGTCTCGCAGTCAAGCGCGCTTTTGCCTTTATACTCTACGACCGATTTCCGACCGGTCTGAGCGCACCTTCGTACTCCTCCGTTACTCTTTGGGAGGAGACCGCCCCAGTCAAACTACCCACCATACACTGTCCTCGATCCGGATAACGGACCTGAGTTAGAACCTCAAAGTTGCCAGGGTGGTATTTCAAGGATGGCTCCATGAGAACTGGCGTCCCCACTTCAAAGCCTCCCACCTATCCTACACAAGCAAATTCAAAGTCCAGTGCAAAGCTATAGTAAAGGTTCACGGGGTCTTTCCGTCTAGCCGCGGATACACTGCATCTTCACAGCGATTTCAATTTCACTGAGTCTCGGGTGGAGACAGCGCCGCCATCGTTACGCCATTCGTGCAGGTCGGAACTTACCCGACAAGGAATTTCGCTACCTTAGGACCGTTATAGTTACGGCCGCCGTTTACCGGGGCTTCGATCAAGAGCTTCGCTTGCGCTAACCCCATCAATTAACCTTCCGGCACCGGGCAGGCGTCACACCCTATACGTCCACTTTCGTGTTTGCAGAGTGCTGTGTTTTTAATAAACAGTCGCAGCGGCCTGGTATCTTCGACCGGCATGAGCTTACGGAGCAAGTCCTTCACCCTCGCCGGCGCACCTTCTCCCGAAGTTACGGTGCCATTTTGCCTAGTTCCTTCACCCGAGTTCTCTCAAGCGCCTTGGTATTCTCTACCTAACCACCTGTGTCGGTTTGGGGTACGGTTCCCAGTTATCTGAAGCTTAGGAGCTTTTCTTGGAAGCATGGTATCAACCACTTCGTCGCCTAAAGGCAACTCGTCATCAGCTCTCGGCCTTGAAATCCCGGATTTGCCTAAGATTTCAGCCTACCACCTTAAACCTGGACAACCAACGCCAGGCTGGCCTAACCTTCTCCGTCCCTCCATCGCAATAACTGGAAGTACAGGAATATTAACCTGTTTTCCATCGACTACGCTTTTCAGCCTCGCCTTAGGGACCGACTAACCCTGCGTCGATTAACGTTGCGCAGGAAACCTTGGTCTTTCGGCGTGCGAGTTTTTCACTCGCATTGTCGTTACTCATGTCAGCATTCGCACTTCTGATACCTCCAGCAAGCTTCTCAACTCACCTTCACAGGCTTACA